>DATFAS010000036.1:0-11803 GCA_035254305.1 Bacillota bacterium | reverse complement strand
TAAAGTGTACCCTTTGTAAAGGACATTTTAAAAAAGTCTAGGCAGCCTTAAGGAGATGATCTCTGTATTGAACAGGGGTCATCTTTTTTCGATTCCATTGATATCTATAGTGGTTGTGGTAGGTCATATATTGCTTAATTTCTTTTTTTAACTCATCTAGATTTGAACATAATTTAATAGAGGCTTCATCCTTAAGATGGCCAAAGAAAGATTCCTGTGGAGCGTTATCCCAACAGTTTCCTCGTCTTGACATGGACTGGCGTAATCCCATTTTTTTAACTAACTTTTGAAAGTCAGGGTGTGTGTAATGAGTTCCCTGATCGGAGTGGATGAGAGCATCTTTTGCTTTTTTAAAGCTTCTGTTCTTTTTTAACTTTAAAAGGGTGTCTGTAGCTAAGTCCATGGTCATGCGTTCTGACACTTGATAAGCTAAAGCTTCACCGGTGGAACCATCTATAATTGTGGATAAGTAAGCCTTTTGACCTTTGCCGTAATATAAGTATGTAATATCCGTTAAGAGTACTTTTCCCGGAATCCCTTGCTTGAACTCCCGGTTTAATAAGTTGGGCACAACACGGTGTTCTTGCGTAGCTTTCATTATTCGTCTATAAGGATTAGCCTTTCTAATAGGGCAAATAATGTTGTACTTCTTCATAATTCGTCGTATACGTTTCAAATTGTAGACAACATTAAATTGACCCGCCAATGTCATTTTAATTTGACGTGCCCCTTTCTTACGGCCTTTAAAGTGGAAAGCTTTTAAGATGACCTCCTTAACGATCTCATCCTCTTCATCTTTTTGTTTTCTTCGTTCTTGTGACTTTACTGAAAAATAATTGTAGTAGCCACTTCTTGAAACTCCTGCTATCTCACATAGGTACTTCACCATTTCTTTTAATTGATAAGTTTCTATTACTAAACGAATAAGGATGTATTTCTGGCTAGGAGGAAGGACTACTTCTTCAGCCTCCTTTCTGCTAAACGAATCTTTTTTAGCAGTTCATTTTCAGCTTTTAATAAATTAATTTGTGCTTCTAGGCGAGCATTTTTCTCCTCTAAAGTAAGCTCTCTTTCTCTTGGCCTTCCTGAGTTTCCGGCTCTAGTATCACATAAACCAGCTTCTCCATTCTCTCGGTAAGCAGCACGCCATCTCTTGCCTGATGACTGAACCCGTTGTAAACCAATCACATCTATATCGAATCCACACTCTTCGAATATTTCCCTTGGTAGCTTGCCCTTTTCATTTTCCACAATAAAAAGTTGCTTAAATTCATCGGTATAAGTAATTCCTTTTGAACTGATAGACTTAACATAGGGATTACCGGAAAGTATCTTAATTTCTTTCTCTGTGAAAATCTTTTTACTCATAACCTTCTCCTGTCCCATGTTGTATTTCTCTCGTTGTATTTCTTAATTATACAAAAAAGTACCCTATGGGTAGACTTTTTTATATGTGTCTACTCTATAGGGTACATTTTATTATGGCTGAGTTTTTTGCATATTAGTGGGGTCTTTCTTCATGAATTGAATAATTTCTTCTACTGCTTGAGATTGATCATCTACATTAATGAAGTGGAACGGTCCTTCGTATTCATCAAGCTTATGAGAATATCTAGAATCATAGTAATCAATAAGCAGAATTTCAATTAGTTTTTCGTAGTTTTCTATTTGAATACATTCTAGTACTTGTACTTTTGTTTCGGGATTAAACCGTTTGATGATTGGGTTAATCGCCTCTGTAACTCGTTGTTGGAAATGTGGATCATTCTGATATAGCTCAACATATTCGTCGTAAATCCTTTTGACACGGGTTTGTACATTGGTTTCTAAGATGATATGGATGCCTTTCTTTTTACCTTCTAACATGAAGCCAGGCTGTGTTGCCTTTCCAATCCTTCTGCTCTCTGCTTCAATAAATACATAAGGAAGTCCCGCCACTTTTTGTAAATCATGGACGAGTAAGGATTCAAATGTTTTTTGATTATGAACCTCTTTGCCTATTCCACCAAAAACAGAACCACGGTGTCCAGCACATTTTTCAAGATCTAGAATGGGGAAGCCTTTTTCTTTAAGCATATGTAAAATGGTTGTTTTCCCCACACCGGTCATGCCATGGAGGACTACGAAACGATTAGGTAACAATTCAGGGGTTAAATGATCGACTACCCATTGACGATATTTCTTAAAGCCACCGGACAGTCTACTTACTGGTAATCCAGAAAAATCTGCAAAAGTACATACAGATTTACTACGCATTCCTCCCCGCCAGCAGTAGATAATCGGATTCTTACCTTGGTCTATTTCTTTTTTGATACTTTCCATCATTTCTGGAATTTTAGGAGATACCAATTGCATTCCAAGCCATTTGGCAGGTTCTTGACCATCCTGCTTATAGATGGTTCCCACATTTGCTCGTTCATCATTGGAAAAAAGGGGGATATTAATAGCACCTGGTATATGTGCTTCGGCAAATTCTCCGGGTGAACGAACGTCTATAAATAGGGTATTTGGTTCTTCTAAGGCTTGTTCAATTTCAATTTCTTTCATTTTTAGCGCACTCCCTAGTTTGATTGATGACCTAATTTATGTATCATAGAATATAGAATAAATGAAGGGTGGATGAACTATGTCTGAGCAATCTAGAGTCAAATTGACTTCGCTGTCCAGTAAAGCTGGCTGAGGATGCAAAATCGGTCCAGAAGACCTGGCGCAGGTTCTGCGTCATTTACCAAGCTCGGCAGTAGTAGACCCAAATTTGCTTGTTGGGCTCGATGTACCAGATGATGCGGGTGTCTATCGACTCACGAATGATATTGCATTGGTGCAAACAGTGGATTATTTTACCCCCATTGTGGATGAACCTCGCATGTTTGGTCAAATTGCAGCTGCAAATGCCCTAAGTGATGTCTATGCTATGGGTGGTAACCCATTAACCGTCCTTAATATAGTAGGATTCCCCATTAAGAAGCTTGATCCATCTATCCTAGCTGATATTTTAAAGGGTGCAGGCGAGAAAGTCCAGGAAGCTGGGGCATTAATCGTTGGTGGGCATTCGATTGATGATCAAGAACCAAAGTTCGGCATGGCGGTAACAGGCATTGTTCACCCTGATAAGGTATGGACAAATCATGGAGCTAAACCAGGGGATATCTTGATTCTAACCAAACCTATTGGTGTGGGTATTCTAACGACAGGTATTAAACGAGATTTATTACAACCCGAGGAAATCGATCGAGTAACAGAAGTGATGGCTACATTAAATAAACTTGCGGCTGAAGTTTTTATGAATGGTTATACGGTGAATGCTTGCACAGATATTACGGGATTTGGTTTGTTGGGTCATGTGAAAGAAATGGCCTCAGGTAGTGGTGTGGGGATAGAAATAGATAATAAGCGTGTACCAGTCCTACCCCGAACACTTGAGCTTGCCCAGCAAGGCGTTGTTCCAGGTGGTACAAAAGCAAATCACAAATGGATATCGGATTGTATTGATTATGGTCATCTATCCGAATCAGAGCAATTCATCCTATGTGATGCTGTGACATCTGGGGGACTATTGGTAAGTATTCCATCGGATGAAGCAGAGGCTTGTTTGCAAGCTATGCATGAAGCAGGCGTCCAGGATGCGGCTATTATTGGGCGTGTCGTGGAAAACCGACCAGGCTTTATTAGGATTATTGATTAGAGGCATCCGTAACGGATGCCCTTTTTTTAGCTTCGTATGGTTAGCTGATATAGATGATGGTATTTCTTCGCCTCTTCTATCGGAGAGACCAACATGCTCTTTTGCGCATTATCTATTACTTGTTGACGAAGGCTGGAATTAGTCATAATCACGTGTATGGAGGATATGAACTCATCCATTGTTTCATAGAGCCATCCTGTTAAGCCGTGTTGGATGAGGCTTGTGTTTGCCTCATTACGTCGTGCTAGGACAGGCTTGCCTATAGCCATGGCCTCCATAAGAGCTAAGGACTGCCCTTCACTTATAGAGGTGTTTACCACTATGTTGTATTGACTATACCATTTTGGCATCTCATGGAAAGGAATAACCCCCTCATATGTGAGCCAAGGACGGGTTAGACCCGTATGTTGAATTTGTTGGTAAACTTGATCCTCCAAATTAGCACCAATAATCGTATACTTCAAGCTGGGATAATCGCTTGTTAATTGATCAAGAGCAGAGAGAGGATGAAGAACATCCTTCACTGGGCGAAGACCGGCCGGAAGTAACAGTAGAGGGGTATTAAAAGCTACCTGTGCATTTAGACTCTGGCTCATCCATGGAGTCTGCGAGATGACATGCGTTTTTCTTTCCCAGGATGGGAGGAGTCTTCTAACCTTCTGTTTGGCATCCTCCGTAAAGACGGTAATGTAGGAAGCTCGATCAAGCAGTTGATAAACCGTTGGATCTAGATTTTCACTTAAATCAACGTTAATATCCGTTCCGCCCATTGTAATTAGGTAAGGCTTGGTGAGTAGTACACCATGCTTTTGTGCCCAAATAGCAAATCGTGTTGCGTGTAGAATATGGATCAGGTCATATTCAGCAAAATTATCGGTCCATAATTCATTTTCCAAATAGGAATAAACGGTAACTTGTACATTTAATTCACATAATGATTGAACAATTCGCTTTGCAGTTGTTGTATTGCCTCGTGATTGGCTAAAATAGGGAGTAAAAAATAAAATACGCATATTATCACCTACGGGAAAGGAGGTCATTTTTCTAATGGATAATCAAATCAAACAGCTCCTTAGAGAATTGCCTGCTGTACATCATTTTACGCATGATGCTTCTTTAAAGGAATGGGCAGAAATAAATGGAATTTCCGAGCCGCTATTTATTGATATGGTAAAAGAAACACTTCAATTAATAAGAAGAGAGATTCTTGAAAATGAAATGACTGAGATTTCCTATGATCGTATACTTGTGAGGATCAAAAATCAATCACTTAAGACCAATTCCAACAATCTCCAGCCGCTTATTAATGGGACAGGTGTCATCCTTCATACCAATTTGGGGAGAGCTGTTCTCGCTGAAGAAGCTGTAGAATTAATGAAAGAAATAGCATTGGGTTATAGTAACTTAGAATACCAAATTGAAAAAGGGGCGCGTGGTTCGCGCCATGACCATGTTGAAGACCTCATTAAGCGATTAACAGGTGCAGAGGCGGCTATGGTTGTAAATAATAACGCAGCAGCTGTTTATTTGGTTCTTCGAGAGATTGCCAAGGGTAAAGAAGTAGTTGTTTCACGAGGGCAATTAGTTGAGATTGGTGGCTCTTTTCGTGTATCCGAGATTATGAGAGAAAGTGGAGCCATCCTTCGTGAGGTTGGAACGACCAACAAGACACATCTTAAGGATTATGAACAGGCAATCGATGAGAACACATCATTATTATTGAAAGTACATACGAGTAATTTCGCTATCTATGGTTTTACCCAAAGTGTATCCTTAGGGGATCTCGTAAAATTGGGTCAGCAACACAACATTCCAGTATATGAGGATATGGGCAGTGGAGTGTTATATGATCTTCGAAAACATGGCATTGGTGATGAACCCGTTATTCAGGAGAGCATTGGACAAGGAGTAGACATTGTTAGCTTTAGTGGGGATAAGCTGTTAGGGGGCCCACAGGTTGGTGTCATTGCAGGGAAGAAGGAATGGATAGATAAACTAAAGAAAAATCAATTAGCCAGAGTTCTACGTGTTGATAAGGTCACATTAGCTGCACTAGAGGCAACCTTGCGCCTCTATCTTGATCCTAAGCAAGCCGTACAGAAGATCCCTACACTCCGCGATATGTTAATGCCACTAGATGATGTTGTGCAGAAGGCACAGGATTTTGCCAGCCAACTTCCTGAACTAGAGATTGAAATTAGGCAGGATCAGACAGAGGTAGGAGGAGGAAGCCTTCCAGGGGTATTGCTACCGACCGTTGTTGCTGTAATTAGTCATCCTAACTATCCCGCCCACTTGATTGAAAGACGTATGCGAGAAGGAATGCCAGCAGTTATTGGGAGAGTATCCAAAGATGAATATTTGCTCGACTTCCGGACGATTCATATACGGGAAATCCCTCGTCTCGTTCAATTGATCAAGGAGAGGCTCGGATAAGAAAACTGTCGAAGAGAAAAACTTTGCAGATCCAGAGATCAGAGCTATAATTAATTGTGACAAATAGATGAACATCTTTGTTTTAGCGTCATGGCCATACATATAGAGAAGGAGTGGTGGGTGGAGATGACAGTAGAAAACATTCAAGAGACATATAATGTACAGGAACTGAGGAAACAAAGAGATAAGTTAAAGAATCAGCTAGAAACAGCTAAGCTAACTGATGATGAGAAGTGGGAGATTGATTTCTTACTTAAGCTTATTAACAAGAGAATCCGTTTAATGACCGATTTACTTGTAGGGATCCCATTAGAATTTAAATAACTTTCACAAACAAAGCCACCGATTTAGTCGGTGGCTTATTTCTATATGTCCAAGATTAGTTTGGGCGGATAAAATTAGATAAAATTGCAAATAAATAGTAAAAAATAAGTAATCTTAAAAATAGAGGCGTTTGGTGTAGAAAGGTGGTTGAAATGAGTTTATTGGAGGAATTTAAGTGTATGCTTTTAAAAAAGGGCAAAATGCCTTCGACCATTCATACTTATCTTTTTGAACTGAGTAAATTCTCTTCTTGGCTTGAAGTTAATGGTGGAGAAATTAGGATGCTCACAAGGTTTGATGTGCAAAATTATTTATTCAGCCTTGAGGAAAAAGGGATGAGTGCAAACACCTTACAAAAAATCTATGCATGCCTTTGTACATTTGCCAAATTTCTTCAAAAACCAGAATTAGTAGAAGAGATTCGAATACCTAAGATTCTTTCTCCACTCCACATTGCACCAAAGGCACTAAATCGACAGGAAAAAAATAAACTATTAAGAGTTGTAGAACGGGACGGTAATCTAAGGAATATTGCTATTACTTATACTCTCTTAATGACGGGAATTCGTGTCTCAGAATTAGTAGCCTTAAACAAAGAAGATATAGAAATTCGGGATCGTTCAGGTTCTTTAATCATACGAAATGGAAAAGGCAATATTGCGAGATATGTTCCATTAGCTGCAGAAGTGCGGTATCGACTGGGTAAGTATTTAGAAACCCGATTGGATGGGTTATCCCCGTTATTTCTATCTAATTTCAAGCAACGGATTTCCTCACGATCCGTTCAATATATGCTACATAAATATGAGGTCCATCCTCATTTATTACGCCACACATTCTGCCGTCAATTAGTTATGGAGGGGGTAGATATTGCAACGGTTGCAGATTTGGCAGGCCACCTCGATCTTAACATAACAAGAAGATACGCTAAGCCATCAGAAGAGGAACTACAGGAGGCTATTAAGCGTTTATCTACTTAAAATTGGTGAAATTAGGTAGGTATGAATGAAGTAGCTAGTGAAAAGATATAAATACTCCTTTCCCAGTATGAAACGAGAGGTCTATGCCGTAGGCAAGAAACATACTGGGAGGGGAGTTTTTTGTTTATCGAATGTAAATAAGTTAATGTTATATTTTATATAAAAATATGTTATAATAGTAAATGTCTATACTAATACCCAGGCGCAGGAATTTTTGGATGGAATTCTTGCGTGTCTGGGTTTATTATTTGACCTAGGGTTAAATGTGAAAAAGAAGGAGGCAATATTCATGGCTGAACGTTTGGTTGGACGTCCTGCTCCTCGATTTGAAATGGAGACAGCTTTGGGAAACGGAAAGGATTTCGGAAAGGCAGCGCTTGAGGATTATAAAGGGAAATGGTTAGTACTCTTCTTTTATCCTCTTGACTTTACTTTTGTTTGCCCTACAGAAATTACGGCATTAAGTGATCGCGCGGAAGAATTCTTTGAGTTAGATTGTCAAATTCTTGGTGTGTCTACCGACTCTAAATTCTCACACCGTGCATGGATCAATACTTCGCGAGATGCAAATGGGCTTGGTGAACTGAGATTCCCGCTAGGTGCAGACCTAACTCACAAGGTATCCCGGGATTATGGTGTTCTTATTGAAGAGAATGGCATTGCCCTGCGTGGGCTCTTCATTATTGATCCGGATGGCGAATTAAAATATCAGGTTGTTCACCATAATGATATTGGACGATCTGTTGATGAGACTCTTCGTGTATTACAAGCACTACAAGCAGGTGGATTGTGCCCTGCAAATTGGAAGCCAGGTCAAAAGTTACTCTAATTTGGAGGATACCTTATGCCTATGAGATTGAAGTCTCCCATGCCACCGTTTGAGGGGGCAACAGAATGGTTAAATGCACAAGACTTTGATCCAAAATTGTTGAAAAACTCGCCTGTTTTGGTTCACTTTTGGGCTGTTTCCTGTCATATTTGTCACGAAGTGATGGACGAGGTTGTTTCCTTTTTTGATAAATATAATAGGTATGGTCTTCAGGTTGTTGGTGTACATATGCCTAAGCAAGAAAGTGACACAGATCTACAAAAGGTACAAAATGATATTGTTCAATATGATATGAAACAACCTGTTGCAGTAGATAATATGCATCAAATTACAGAAGCATTTGATAATCAGTTTGTACCAGCATTCTTCCTCTTTGATCCGGAGGGGAAGCTTTACTATCGAGCTGCTGGAGACAAGGGATTTCAGAATGTAGAACTTAAGATTAAACAATTACTGGAATTTAATAATGATAATGATGGGCGCCTTGTGTAAGGCGCTTTTTCATTTTCTTTCCTACATGAAAAATATGGATGGGGGAACAATAAAAGGGATGAATAAATAGGAAGGTGAAAGGAATGGCAAATAAGAAAAAGAAGAAACTAACTCCCACACAACAAGAGTACCAAAAATTTGCCAAACAGCGAGAGCCCAAGAGAAATGTACTGTTGAATTCATTTCGTGCATTTTTAGTTGGTGGAGCAATTTGTCTTCTAGGGCAGCTCATACAGGATATGTACGAGAAATATTTTAATTTTACGGAAAATACTGCGGGGAACCCAACAGTAGCTACCCTCATTTTTATATCAGTTATTTTAACAGGATTAGGAGTGTATGATCATATTGCTCAATGGGCAGGTGCAGGCACTGCAGTCCCTGTTACAGGTTTTGCTAATTCTATAGCATCAGCAGCCATTGAACATCGAAGTGAGGGATATGTATTAGGTGTTGGAGGAAATATGTTCAAGCTTGCGGGTGCCGTCATTGTATTTGGGGTATTTGCCGCTTTTTGTATTGCCCTAATTAAATACATTATTACAATGTAGGAGGAGAGAAAAACATGCTACATGGTCATCAAACCTGGGAATTTGAGAATAAACCAGTGATTATCTCCTCTGCAGCAGTAGGCGGGCCTTTTGAGGCTGCGGGTCCATTAGCGGATGATTTTGATATTCTACATGGGGATACTTGGCTTGGGCAAGACAGCTTTGAGAAGGCGGAGAAGGTGTTATTGGAAGAAGCTTGTGATAAGGCGATTGAGAAGGCAAATTTACTAAGAGAGAATATCCAATTTTTCCTTTCTGGCGATTTAATGAATCAAATTATTACGAGTAGCTTTGCTGCTAGAACGATCAATGCTCCCTATCTAGGATTGTTTGGGGCTTGTTCTACATCTATGGAGGGATTAGCATTAGCCTCTTTAATTATAAATAGTCGGAGTGCTAATTATGTTTTATGTGGAACAGGTAGCCATAATTCTTCTGTTGAGAAACAATTCCGCTATCCCACTGAATATGGTGGACAAAAACCACCAACGGCTCAATGGACCGTTACTGGAGCGGGTGCAGCTATTGTAGCTGCAGAAGGAACGGGACCCTGCGTTACCTCTGCCACGATTGGTCGAGTGATCGATATGGGATTATCAGATCCTTTTAATATGGGTGCTGCAATGGCCCCTGCAGCAGTAGACACAATAGAAGCACATTTTCGAGATTTGGGAACGAAGCCTTCTGACTATGATTTAATTGCAACGGGTGATCTGGGGCGCATCGGCCACCATATCACGGAGGATTTGTTGCTTAAACATGGGATTCATATGGAGAAGGGAAATTTTGTGGACTGCGGCATCCTGATTTATCGTCCGGACCAGCCCGTGTTAGCGGGAGCAAGTGGTGCAGGCTGCTCAGCGACTGTTACGTATGGTCATATTCTCAATCGGATGAGAAAAGGTGAATTAAATAAAGTGATGATTGTGGCAACAGGTGCTTTATTATCTCCTCTATCCTTTCAACAGAAGGAAAGTATACCAGGTATTGCCCATGCTGTAGTCATTGAAAATAAGCGGTAATCAACAGGAGGAACCTATGATCTATTTATGGGCTTTTGTGGTTGGAGGACTCATCTGTGTCATTGGTCAGCTTATGCTAGATGTTGGGAAGTTAACTCCAGCACATACCATGTCAACTCTCGTTGTGGTTGGCGCTATCTTGGATGGGTTAGGATGGTATGAACCCTTAGTAAAATTCGCAGGTGCTGGTGCAACCGTTCCCATTACAAGCTTTGGTAATGCACTTGTTCATGGAGCGATGGCAGAAGCAAAGGTACATGGGATCGTTGGGATTATCACCGGTATATTTGAGGTGACGAGTGCAGGAATATCAGCAGCCATCGTATTTGGTTTTATTGGATCACTTATCTTTAAGCCAAAAGGATAAAAGAGTCAAATAAATGGTTGGAAT
Organism: Bacillota bacterium; assembly: GCA_035254305.1. Classification (GTDB taxonomy): domain Bacteria; phylum Bacillota; class Bacilli; order Aneurinibacillales; family RAOX-1; genus DATFAS01. The sequence continues at coordinate 1,093 of DATFAS010000036.1, read as the reverse complement.
TAAAAAGTAGAATTGATTATAATAATTATTGAAGAAGGCGATGGAGTTCGCCATAACCGTCCGTGTGACTAATGACTCCTACTAGTAACTGTATGTTGCTGGTAGGAGTTTGTTTTTTAATAAGGAATTTTAGGAGGTACTAAATGAATAGTGTAGCTGTAGGGCTAGGTGGTTTATTTGGAGCTATATTTCGGTACCAGATAGGTAAATGGGCTCCTATTCCAATGGGGATCCCATTAGGAACGTTATTCATCAATCTTTTAGGATGTTTTTTTCTTGCGTGGTTTTTTACCATTACTACAAATAGATGGAGTATTAATCCAAATCTTAGATTAGGAATTGGTACTGGATTTACGGGTGCATTTACAACGTTCTCTACTTTTTCTGTGGAAACGTTGAATTTAATAAATAATAATCAATTTTTGATTGCCTTTCTTTATGTGGTGTTAAGTGTAGTGGGGGGAATTGGTTTCGCTATAATAGGTGCTAAATTAGCTTCAATTCATTTTCCACCAATCAGGCAACCGGAAGGAGAGTCGAAATAATGTTATTTGTTGGATTGGGAGGCATTTTTGGAGCTATTTCGAGGTTTCTATTAAGTAAATGGATTTCTGGTAAATCTTCTGCTTCATTCCCCTTGGGAACTTGGATCATTAATATAAGCGGCTCATTCGTTCTTGGGCTCCTTGCAGTGTTACATATAGGGAATGTGATACCGGATTGGTCTTGGCTTATCTTCGGGACTGGTTTTCTGGGAGCTTACACAACCTTCTCAACATTTGGCTATGAATCCATTCAGATGATACAGAAAGGTGATATGAAAAGAGCAGTCATTTATGTTTCATCTTCGGTGATATTAGGAATTCTCGCTGCTTCAATCGGAGGATTATTTGGTAAATACTATCTTGTGGTGAAGAATCTAGCATAAACCCCTATGATAATCTCATAGGGATTTTTTGGTGTGCCACGCATGGCGATTAACTAGGTGGTGAAAGTCCACTGTGGGGGTTTGTAGTTACCAACCACTAGTCAAGAGCAAGGGTGTCCACCGTGAGGTGGAATCTGAAGGAAGCTGGAGACAAAACTCTGACCC
>DATFAS010000035.1:0-3119 GCA_035254305.1 Bacillota bacterium | reverse complement strand
AGCTCGAATACTGTTGTTTGTCTTGCTATTTTTTATCGCGACTGTCATTCATGATATATTGTACAGCGATAATATGACTCAATTTATTTCCAAGCAGCTTGTGTCATTCGGGTTATTTGCGTTAATTTTTACGCAAGCGATTGTATTAGCACAACGCTTCTCCATGTCGTTTCGAACGATTGAGGCCATGTCCGAGAGGTTAATTTCATTGAATCATTTGAAGGATGAATTTCTCGTCAACACATCCCATGAGTTGAAAACACCGCTTCACGGAGTTATCAATCTTACGCAATCCATTTTAGATGATGCAGGAGAGATGAATGATGTCCAACGGAAAAGCTTGGCGGCTGTTGTTTCTGTTGCACGTAGGATGGCCCATCTCATCAATGATATCCTTGATTTTTTTCGGTTGAAAAATAGAGATATTGAGCTTCATTTGGATAACGTGGATGTTCGATCCGTTGTGTCTGCTAATTTGGAAGTGTTCCGAAATTATGTTGGCAATAAGCAGATCCATTTTAAACTTGCACTTCCCGATGATCTTCCGCCGGTGCAAGCTGATGAAAATCGGATTCTGCAAATATTCTACAACTTGATTGGAAATGCGATTAAATTTACGCAACAGGGGGAAATCACTATTTCAGCACAAATGGAAGGGGAGATGCTTCGCATCTTCATAACCGATACGGGAATAGGAATTCCGGAGGACAGGCTAGAGACAATTTTTCAATCATTCGAACAGATCGATGCAGCTGTTGCAAGAGAGTATGGTGGGATTGGGCTTGGGCTAAGCATTACGAAGCGACTAGTAGAACTTCATGGTGGCACGATTAATGTCAGATCCGAAGTAGGGAAGGGTTCAACGTTCTCCTTTACTATGCCTGTAGGTAAGAGGATCGAAACTGTTCCAATTCTGCAAAATATCCTTAAAGAACAGGAGAGAATAGGAGCCAGGGGACTATCCGAACCACCTTTTGCTGCTTCTGAAGAGCCAGGGGAAAATATGAATAGCAACTATACGATTCTAGCAGTGGATGATGATCCTATTAATTTGCAGGTGATTATTGGTACGTTTGTAAACGATAACTACAAGATACTTATCGCCCACCAGGGAGAGGAAGCCTTGACTATACTATAACAAAACAAACATGTTGATCTTGTCATCTTGGATGTGATGATGCCGGGAATCACGGGGTATGAAACCTGTCGATCCATACGGGAGAGATTTTCAATTTTTGAACTCCCTATACTAATGGCTACCGTCAAGAATGAACCAGAAGATTTATTAAGTGGATTTGCGATAGGAGCAAATGATTTTCTATCGAAACCGTTCTATACCTATGAGTTGAAGGCTCGCGTACGGACACTCCTAGATATGAAACGTTCGGCGGAAGAGGCTATTCATTCCGAAATTGCCTTCTTACAAGCACAGATCAAGCTGCATTTCTTATACAATGCATTGAATACGATTTCTTCTCTTTGCAATACAGACTCTGAGAAAGCAGGAGAAATAACCGTTGAACTTGCCCATTATCTGCGAAGTCACTTTGATTTCTATAATCTTGAGAAATTTGTATCACTACAGAAGGAATTGAGTTATATAAACTCTTACTTGAATATAGTAAAGATTCGCTTTGGTGATCGTTTGCAGGTAGAGTGCGATATCATGGATGATCTTGTTTTGCAAATCCCACCTCTGATTTTACAGCCAATCGTTGAGAATGCAATTAAGCACGGTTTAAAGGATAGACGGGATGGAGGGCTTGTTAAGATCGCTGCCTTTAAAGATGGTATGAAAACTATCATTAGTATTTCAGATAATGGAAAAGGAATGAGTCAGGAAGAAATAGAGAGTATACTGACCAATACGAAAAAATCTGGTGTGGGTATAAAAAAATGTAAATTGGCGATTAAAAAAGATGTACGGGAAAGGTTTAACGATGGTCAGCGAAAAAGGAAGAGGGACTACGGTGACAATTGAAATCCCGGAGGTATAACGGTTATGATCAAAGCTATTTTGGTAGATGATGAGAGGCTTGCTCTAGAATGGCGCACTTCAAAAGTAGGGGAACTCCTTGCCTTTCTCATTCACCATAAGGGAGAGAAAGTAAGTAGACATTTAATCATTGATTGTTTATGGGAACACTTTGATGTAGAGAGAGCAACCGCCCATTTCCACACGACGATCTATTATCTTCGACAAAGCTTGAACAGTGTAGGGATTAAGGATTTGATTCTTCATGATAAAGGCTTCTATAGAATTGATACGAATAGAATCGACTGCGATTATTACAAGTTTGATAACTTTGTTTCGGATAATCCGGTTAATAGTGAGAATATCAAGTTATACGAAAACTATATCAAGCTGTACAAAGGCGGGTATTTGGAAGGCAATAGTTATCCTTGGTCTCAGCAGTTAAAAGAGAATCTAGAAAATAAGTATATGGACATTCTATTACGATTATACCATTATTACTTGAATGAGCAGAACTTGCCTACTGCCGCTAAGTTGTTGAGAAAAGCACTTCAAAGCAATCCACTGGCAGAGGACATCCATGCAAAGCTGATTCGAGTCTATTTGTTAGCTAATGATAGAGTTTCAGCGATGAAGCAATATGATGCTTTGAGCTGGATTCTTAAAGATGAATTTGGAATTGAGCCGGGGGATGAAGTGAGGCAATTATTGAATATTAGATGAAGATGACGGGTTGTAAAATTTTGATAAATTTTTAGAAAAAAGTATAGATTCCTTATTCTGGAGGGTGTATCCTGAAATTATTAGAATTCTTGTAAAAAACAGGATTTCTTGGTTGGATACGCCGTTTTTTTGTTGAGTTTTTGTTGAGAGTCAATTTGATAGAGTGAAGAAAAGAACTATGGTTGAGGTGAGTGGTGAATGTATTGTCCCATCTAACTCGGTAAATGCTGAGAGTCTATTCAACCAAGAGGAGGATAAAAACGTTATCTGACTTATACAAGGGGGACAAAAGATGGTCTTAAAAATGGAATTTGAATTCGAACTGCCAAGGGGATATGTGGATGAGGACGGGAATCTGCATAAGCGAGGCATCATGCGACTCGCCACAGCGGCTGATGAAATATTACCTATGCGCGACCCG
>DATFAS010000034.1:0-5527 GCA_035254305.1 Bacillota bacterium | reverse complement strand
ATGAAATCAATTGGTGTAAAGAATTCATTGAAAGAGGAATGATCCAACATATAGACGAAACAATCTAGAAGGTATTTTTCTATGGACATGGAATTATTGGATAGAGGAAAGGAATACTGTTGGAAGGAAAGGAGTGTGTTATTAAATGAGTATCCATATAGGTGCACAAGATCATGAGATAGCCGAAAACATTCTTCTCCCTGGAGATCCTTTACGGGCCAAATATATCGCTGAGAATTTCTTAGAGAATGCACAGTGTTATAATGAAGTGCGTGGAATGCTAGGATTTACAGGAAGCTATAAAGGCAAGCGGGTAAGTGTTCAAGGGACGGGTATGGGTGTTCCTTCTATATCTATTTATGTCAATGAACTGATCCATTGCTATGGGGTGAAAAATTTAATTCGTGTCGGAACGTGTGGGGCGATTCAACAGGATGTTCATGTAAGAGATATTATTCTAGCGATGACAGCATCAACGGATTCGAATGTGAATCGGACCCTATTCCAAGGGATTGATTATGCTCCTGCTGCGAGCTTTGATCTACTAAGGGCTGCTCATGAGCTTGCAATAAAAAAGGATATGCCAGTGCATGTCGGAAGTGTCTTTACAACCGATACCTTCTATAGTGACAACAAAGAAGCACTTAAATTATGGGCTGAATACCGAATTCTAGCCTTGGAAATGGAAACAACGGCTCTCTATACCATTGCTTCTAAATTCAATGCTAGGGCATTGTCGATTCTTACTGTAAGTGATCATATCCTTACTGGAGAGATTACGAATTCTCAGGAAAGACAGACAACGTTTAACCAAATGATCGAAGTAGCCTTAGAAACGATTGTACAAGCTTAAAGTTTCAACGAGGAACAAATTTCCTCTTTGCAAAAGCAAAAAAAAGAGATATAATAATTTTAGGCGACGGGAGGCTTCGAAACTGGTCAGGACGGGAACGTAGCAGCCATAAGGAGTTCGAACGTGTGCCTATACATAGGATTATAACAAGAGGCAAACCTTTTTAGGGTTTATGCCTCTTTTTTGTTTTGTTATAGAGTGTGTTACATAACTTTTTTTCTTTAGGAAATTTTAATTTATATGGAATGGTTCGATCAAAGGGGGGAAATCTAGGATGGTACGTAAGTTTTTCCTTGTTTTCCTCATCTGTAGCCTCGTGTTACCATCAAATGCTGCAGATGCGAAGGGGAGAAAGGGACGCTATTACTTTGAAAAACGTGGAGAGATTGTATGGGAAGTTCCGACACAGCAAAAGGTGATATGCTTTACATTCGATGATGGGCCTGATCCTAAATATACACCACAGATTCTGAATGTGTTAAATCAATATCAAGCAAAGGCAACATTCTTCGTAACCGGTAATCAAGTAGAACGATTTCCCCAAGTTGTTCAGAAGGAAGCTATGCAAGGTCATGAAATAGCGAATCACACCTTTAATCATAAATATTTAGACAAGTATAACGAAGAAGGTATTGAAAAGGAAATTGTTCATGCACAAGATATCATCTATGCGGTTACGGGCCAAACAACCAAGCTATTTCGTCCCCCTGGGGGATATTATAATGAGAGAATCGTAAGTGCTGCCAAGAAGCACGGATACACAGTGATTATGTGGTCATGGCATCAAGAAACAAAGGATTGGTCGGATCCTGGAGTAGATAAAATTGTGAAAAGGGTTCTAGACAATACCAGGAATGGTGACATTGTTCTCCTTCATGATCATAGTGGAAAGCGCAGTCAAACCGTAGATGCGATTGCTCAAATCATTCCTGAACTTAAGAAACGAGGGTATCAGTTTATTACGGTTTCAGAATTATTACGAATCAAGGAATTGGAGGCAGAGAAGAAAAAAGAGAATCTACACAAAACAAATGAAAAAGAGTGAAAGGAAATATGATAAGAACGTTTGCGATTACCCATAAGCATGTGCTAAAGGAAAACATTCCTCTTCATGAGCTATTAGCTGATCCTCAATACAAATGGTATTGGATTGATTTTCAAGATCCAACCGTTGAAGAAGGAAAACTGCTTGAAACTCATTTTCACTTTCATCCATTAGCGATTGAAGATTGTTTTCATTTTCGCCAACGGTCAAAATTAGATTATTACGACAATTTTATTTTTTTTATCTTGCATTCCGTTAACCAAGCACATTTCACACCAGAGGAAATCGATTTATTCGTCTCGGCAAAATATCTTATCACCTTTCACTATGCGAAACTGCAAGAAATCGAACAGGTGGTGGATAAGTTCCGTTTAGACCGTAAGGCTTGGGAGAAGGGCCCAATGTACAACACCTATCTTATTCTAGATCGAATTGTCGATGATTATTTTCCCCTTATTTATGAAATTGAAGATAGACTTAATGAGATAGAGGGTGGCAACGAGGGCAAACCAACGCACCGGATGATTGATGAGATGTTCGATCTACGTTCGGATTTGCTCCACTTTCGAAGGACTGTCATTCCTATGCGGGATTTACTCTATCGTATTGTGAACTCCTCTCATTTAGATATTTCTAAAGAATTAAAGACTTACTTCGCGGATATTTATGACCATCTTCTAAAGCTCACAGAAATGATTGAATCCAATCGGGACATGACCTCAGATATTCGAGATAGCTATCTATCGTTAAATTCGAATCGAATGAATTCGATCATGATGACATTAACGGTTATTTCATCTGTTTTTATTCCTCTAACTTTTATAGTAGGAGTTTATGGAATGAATTTCCAAAATATGCCAGAATTAAAGTGGCATGATGGATATTACATGGTTTGGATCTTTATGGCTATACTTGCTGGCAGTATGATTTATTGGTTTAAGAAGAAGGGTTGGTTTGATCAAGGATAAGATTGACAAGCAAAGGGGACCGAAGGTAAAATAAGTTTTGCAAAGATGAATATAGTTGTCCTCGTTAGGCGAGGCTCCTGTACGAACATATGCCACTGCCCGGAAACGTCGAGAGACGCCAATGGGTTGAACAGGTCTTGTCGGATTAAGGCATGACATAATGTGGCTGAGCTTCATGGCTCTACGTCGTACAGTGCTAAAGCTAAACAAGGGGGGAGGCGTTGATAAGTAAAGTGACCCCTTTTTCCTTATGCGGATTAGGGTTTTTTGTTTTCTAGCTTGGAGGTGAATCACTTGATCAAAACCTATTTCTATAACCATACAGAACAACAGGTTTTACACGATATTAACTTAGATGAAAAAGATGAATACCTTAAATCAAAGGAAGATGTTCTTTGGATTGATCTATATGATATCGGTAATGAAGAACTTCAATATATTGCACAAATTTTCCAATTCCACCCCTTAGCGATTGAAGATTGTTTGCATGTTAGCCCTCGTGCTAAGGTGGATAATTATGAGGACTATCAATTTTTTGTTTTTCATGCCTTACGCTATAATGAAGAAAGTGATACGGAGATTACAACCGTTGAATTAAATGTTTTTCTTGGACCAAACTACATTGTAACCATTCACAAAAGTCCAATGCCTGCCATAGGGAGAATCGCTTCGCGGTGCCTAAAGGATAAACATGACTTAAATAAAGGCCCAGATTTCCTTATGTACCGGATTGTGGACGCCATGACGGATGAGGCATTCCCGATTATCGATCGGATTAGTGTTCGTATCGATGAGCTTGAGGATGAAATCTATGAGCATAATGTTTCCGAAATTACGGAAGAATTCCTGGCCTTGAAGCGTACGACTATTCTTATTCGAAGAGTGATTTTACCTCAGCGCCAGGTCTTTACCCATGTAAATGGACGTTGGAAGTTTTTTATCCGGGAAGAAAACCTTCCTTTTTATGTAGACCTAGTTGAGCACCTTGATCGAATTATTGATTCTACTGAGACTTTCCGTGATTTGGTGAATGGTACCCTTGATACTTACTATTCCATTGTTAGTGCCAAAACATCAGAGGTTATGAGGGTACTTACGATCATATCAACGATCATGATGCCTCTTACCTTTATTACGGGATTGTTTGGAATGAATGTACCCCTGCCCTTTCAGGGATCTTCCTGGATGACATTTGGAATTGCGATGGGAATGCTATTATTAACGATGGGCATGCTCTATGTTTTTAAGAAGAAAAAATGGATGTAACCGATTTTTAGGGTGCTTAAATGCCTAATGTATGGCTTTGAGAACCCTTTTTTACATTTTGGCAAAGAGGCTATGAGGTGATGGGATGCTAGCCAAAATTACCAACGTAGATATTATGGCTGAAGACGGCATGATTCAGGGAGGTGAGCTCTATGTTCAGAATGGAAAAATTGCAGAAATAGGAACAAATCTAGGAAGAATAGTTGATATTGTATGGGATGGGTGTGGAATGACACTAGTTCCTGGTTTTATTGATTTACACGTTCATGGAGGTGCTGGATATGATTTTATGGATCATACCCAGGAGGCAGTTGATGCCATCTGTCGTTTTCATGCGTCCCATGGAACAACCTCCTTACTTGCCACCACAATGACAGCACCAATAGCAGAATTAAAAGAAGTGATACGCTTCTATAAGCAGTTATGTAGGGGAGTAGGAGCAGAAATTCTAGGATTACATCTAGAAGGGCCATTTATTCATCCAGGCTATATGGGAGCTCAAAATGGTGAATGGATTGCTTCTCCAAGCTTTGCTAATATGAAAGAGCTATTAGCTTTCGCTGGGGATGGTATCGTTCGAATGATGACCTTGGCTCCTGAATTGGTTGAAGAAGATGTTTTCGCATATTTACAGCAGCAGGGAATTCTGATGTCTGTTGGGCACTCGGATGTAGATTATCATGGGGGCTGTGAGTGTATACGGAAGGGGGTAAGGCATGTAACGCATCTAGGGAATGCTATGCGCCCCTTTCATCACAGAAATATCGGGATTATTGGATTAATTATGGAACAGCCGAAATTTTCCTTCGATATTATAGTAGACGGTGTGCATGTTGCGCCGGAATTCATTCGTCTTTTGTCACGGATATGTCACCCTAAACAAATCCTGTTAATCACCGATGCGATAAGAGCGGCAGGACTTGGAGATGGGCAATATGATCTTGGAGGTCAAGAAGTTATCGTATGTAACGGAGAGGCCAGACTTCGTTCAGGCGTCTTGGCTGGGAGTCTACTCACTCTTGATGTTGCGCTAAAGAATGTAATTAAATATACGGATAAGTCTCTCGTAAACGCCATTGATTATTTAACGATCAATCCTGCATCGAAATTAGGGATAGATGGTCATAAGGGAAGCATTAAGGTTGGGAAAGATGCTGACCTTGTTCTGCTAGATCAGGAATTGAGGGTGCAGGCAACATGGGTAAGAGGGCAGTTGGTATATCAGGCAGGAGATTTTTAAGATCCTGCTCCTTTTTTTACTCTGCTACGGGGATTTATGAAACTTATTAAAAATGATATAGTAGTATCCGGGATAGGAGAAGAGGAGGGTAACGGAATTGCTGATTAAAGATATGATTGACCGAAGTGAATTCCTTGGGTTCTATTTATTAAAAA
>DATFAS010000033.1:0-5980 GCA_035254305.1 Bacillota bacterium | reverse complement strand
TATAGGTCAGCGTAATGGGCGTCAATAAAAATTATGAAACATTTAGTTGAATGATTTCATAATTTTATTTATCATAGTTATCATGAGGTGAATGATATGAACGGGTTTGAACGCCGAAAAAAGGCAAAGATGGAGAGCATCCTTCAAGCCGCCTTTGAACTATTTTGTTCTCGGGGAATTAAAGCGGTTAGTATTGCCGAAATCGCTAGAAAGGCTCAAGTTTCCCAAGTAAGCATCTATAATTTTTTTGGAAATAAGGAAAATTTGGTTAGGGAATCGGTTTTTTCATATATGAATCTTAAAATAAAGGAATATGAGTTGTTATTTGATAGTAATCGATCCTTTATGGAAAAGTTTCAAAAACTTGTTTTTGAGAAAATGGAGGCAAATGAACATTACAGTGAGGAAATCGTTCAATTTATTCTTTGGGAGGACCCTCTTGTTCAACAATTGGTTCGGGAATACTATCAAACGCATTCTATCCCTCTCATGTTAAAGTTAATCGAGCAAGGGAAGATCGAGGGCTACGTAGATCGAGCTATCACGAATGAATCGATCCTTATCTATATGGAGATGTTTTGGGATGTTCTTACCAAAAAGAGTTTATCCACACAAGCCCGTAAGGATTTAGGAAAATTATTCTTTTACGGTTTATTAGGACAACCACTGCCAGAAAAACAATAAAAATAGCCTTTTTCCACCAGAAATAAATAACGCGAGAAAAACGATGAAACCCTAAGGTTCCATCGCTATTCTATAGCCCATTTTCTTCAATATACCTAAATACATACTCAATCCTTAAGGTAGGAGTAAATTCACTTTCTCCCTGACCTCTGCTTGATTCAGTTGTTTTCCAAAAATGGATATCATCCCACGATCCTCGCGAGATCGAATTAATCGTCCGATTCCTTGTTTCAATCGAAGAATCATGTAGGGCATATCAACCTCTTCAAAAGGATGGTTCGCATCTTTTCGTTTAGCGGCAAACACAGGATCATTCGGAGGAAATGGCAAGGACCATATCATCACATGAGAAAGCGATGGCCCTGGAATATCCAACCCCTCCCATAAGCTGACGGCACATAGAATGCTGTGCTCATTATTCTGAAATGTCGAGATTAAATGGCTGATTTCGGCAGAGCCTTCGTAAAGAAAGTGAAAGGATGGTGACACCGGATAGGTGGCATTGTCCTGCTCGAATTGGTTTAATTCCTCTTGGGAAGGGAACAAAATTAAGGCTCTTCCTTCCGACTGCTGTAGTAAACTTAGCGCCTGGCTCATTTTATCCATCTGTGGGTGATCAGGGAAAATATTCACTTTCATCTGCTTCTTATAATCGTAGGGAGAAGCCACTGAAAACGAAAGGAAGTTTTCCAACCCAAGACTTCGTGCCATATGTTCAAAGTCTCCGTTAATGGAAAGTGTAGCTGAAGAGAACACGATCGGCATATTTTGGGAAAAAAGACGTTCCTTCAGCACTTCTTTGACTTTCTTTGGCATGATAATGAATGAAATCCCATCATGATCTTCTATAACCCAGGAAATGAGCATCTCCGGCTGATTAAATAACCCCATAGCTAATTGGATCATTTCCAAATGCTCTTCTACGATCTTTAGTTGGTAAGCATCTAAAGAAAACAATCCGCTTTCAAAGACAATCTCTTCTTCAATCGTGCCAATGAGATCCCGGAAACGGTTAATTTCTCGCATCAGCTCCTGATCCCACACAATTTCTCTACGATTGGATCCCAATACTTTATGACTTTTTCTGTCGAGCAAGGTAAATAGAGTTTCGCTTTGTGCAATCGCATCTTCGATCACAACGGCAAAGGATTCACGGATTTCCCCCTGTAGCAATCGAACCACAATACTCTCGAACTGGTTATGATTCAATTTGTAAGTCAAGGCATTCTGCGCGGCCGTCTCTACTAAATGCCCCTCATCAAAGACCACAGAGCTGTGCGCAGGTAGTAACGGTAGCTGTCCACTGCGCTGTCTTGCCTCATAAGTCCAAATGTGTTCCATGTAGAAATCATGGGAGCAAATGATCAAATCTCCAGACTTCCGAAAATAATCCCGGGAGAGTGTCAGTCCGCAGCGGTGCCTTTGAGGGCAAACTAAGCAATCCTGAAAAACATCCCACCCTACTTCCCCCCATTGCTGATCTGTCATATCGGGATAATCTTTGCGATTCCCGTAGGGATAAAAGGATTGAAGAGTATCCGGTGTATGGACAAAATCCGGTAGCCCCTGATAAATCTCCCTGAAAATTTCGGCATCTTGCATCCCTGTTCTGGCAACGTCTAGCTTATTTAAACAAATATACTGGTCGTGCGATTTGCCTAACCTAGCATCAATCGTCAGATTCAAGTAACGGGCTAGTTTGACAATATCGCCTTCCGGCTTCACTAATTGCTCGATTAAAGATTCGTCCGCACAGGCAATGATGGCCGGCTTTCTCGTATATCGTGCATAAGTAATCGCGTATAACAAATAGACCAGTGTTTTGCCTGTTCCAACACCACCTTCAGCCAATATGGTTTGCTTCCTGCTAAAGGCTCGTTCCAATTGAAAGGCCATGTAGATCTGCTCGTCTCTTACTTCAAAACCAGCTTCCGGCAAAATTTCATAAAACACATCAGCTATCCAATCGCTGGCTTGCTGGATAAATGGCTTTGTGGGGTCAAATGCAAATGGATAAGTTTTCAATCACGCTGTCCTCCAAATCATATGTAAACTCAGATCTATCCATTATACCCTATAAGAGATGTTAAACGGTGTAGTTGACTTCCTTTTTCGAGCAGAATCATTTCCACGGGTTTCCGATTCAACAATACTGTTCCAAAAAGGAATATCCCTGCTTAGACGTCGCAAGCTCTGGCAGACTGCTGCTGGAGTGATCAACCCCTCTAAAGCCAAAATAAACCCATCTATAAGTCATAGTCCATTCCTCCAATTCATATAATGTCCCTGTACGAAATTAGGAGGTTTAACCATGATCAAAAAGCTAGTTTTATGCTTATCCATTCTATCTGTAACCACTAGCACCACTGTAATTGCTGAAAGCTTACCCAGTTCTTCAAACACCTCCACACAATCTACAAGTGTGGAACAGCTCCAAACAAGGTTAACACAAGCAGAAACGACAACAAGGCAATTAATGGCTCAAGCCCTAGATACTGCAAAATCCAATTTAACCCATGATGGCATCGTGCCAACAATTCCTTATTCCGAAATTGAACCAACTATTTTACAATATTACACTCCAAAAATGAGTGAGAAATGGAAGGATTTTTATACCAATCACCTAGGATGGCTATATGAACCTACAGGATTATATCCATTCCTTGATTCACTACCATCGACCTTGCAAATTACAAATGAAACATCTGATTCTCTCGTAGCCCAAGCAAAAATTCCGGCAGTAGTTGAAGGACCCGTGCTTATGGATGCCTCTTTGGTTACTTTCAAATGTATAAAGAAAAATGAAGATTGGGTTATCGATGAGATCAGTCATGCTCCATTAACAGAGCCTTTTACAGAAAAGCAGGTATATGAAATGGCAAACAAAGCCTATTCTTGGTCAAGCAGTCCGGTCACCTGTGAATTTTTATGGATCGACACGTATGGAAGGTACTATTTTAGAGCCTATTCCAATGATTTCAATCATATTTTTTATGTTGATGCAATTACCGGAGGGATTTCGTCCGCATGGTAGGATTTCTTTATTAGGGGTGGATAGGGCCACCCCTATTATCTACGTGATGATCCACCGTTGTATCGCCATCTCCATCTCTCCAATAGCTATTTACATAAGTTCCGTCGGCTCTGTCATACCCTTCCACATGATGTTCTCACCATTTCCCTCCTCAATATAGCTTTTCTAAGTGGCTTCGTGTTCGAAATACGGGGTTACGCTGGCAAAACCACGACCAATCATATAAACTGCCTAGTAAGAGTTTGTTTTACTTAAAAACTGAAGGAGGAATTACCTTTGGAAGTGACGTTGATCATTGTTTTCATTCTCTTTCCTTTATTTATTTCTGTGTACCATCAGTTAAAGCTGGAGAAAGATATTCTCCTATCCTCTATTCGTGCCTTTATTCAATTGTCATTACTTGGATTGGTTCTTACCTTTGTGTTCTCCTTAACCAATTGGTTTAGCATTTTTAGTTACATCCTGCTAATGATGGCCATTGCAGCGATCACCGCAAGGAAACGGGGTAAACAGATTCCCTATTCACTAGGTATTAGTTTCGTCAGTATCTTTTTCTCATGGGCAGTTACTATCCCCTTGTGGATTCTTTTCCACATCATTCGATTTGAAACTCCTTATGTATTAGCTGTCAGCGGTATGGTGATCGGTAATGCAATGACTGCCTCTAGTCAAACCTTCCATCTGCTTCACCGAGAGTTTGATCAAACCAAAGACCTTATCGAAACGAAATTGGCTCTGGGCTTCACCATGTATCAAGCTTCACATGACTGGATTAAACAGACGATAAAAATAGTTCTCATCCCAAACATTGATACGTTAAAGACCGTTGGGTTAGTTCAGATGCCTGGTATGATGACAGGAATGATACTGGCTGGAACCCCTCCCTATCAGGCTGTTAAATTTCAGATTGTAATCATGTTCAGTATAACAGCTGTTGCTGTTTTAAGCGTGTTACTGGTGAGCCTACTTTCTTATTCGTTTTACTTCGATAAAAAAATAAGGATTAAGAGAATAGAGCAGTAACGTATCCTATTAGAATTTTCTAGTTTCTAGTGAATCATCAGCGAAAAATACCTACTTATGAGCCGCAGCATTTTTTGAACTTCCTGCCACTTCCACAGGGGCAAGGGTCATTGCGTCCAACCTTCATCTTTGTCTCAAAGTTATATACAATTCCACTATCGTTTATTTTTTGTGAATTGGGCTTTAACACAGACTTACCGGCCTGTATAGGATGCTTTGGCAACGGCTTCAGGACCTTCTGCTCTTTTGTAAGCACCTCCTCTGGAGAATGTCCTTTCAATTCCCATAATCGAGTTTTATTCATTAGCACCATCAATAGATTAAGCAATTCCTGAACTTGATTCATATCCGAAAAATCCAATTCATTCTGTAAACTAGCAACCAACTTAGGCGGGGAATCACCTTGTTTAATACATTCAACAAGAGCTCCTGTCATTAGATCAGCTCCCACTTCATCTATTTCCCAATTCTGTCGTAAAAACAACTCAAACTGACGATACCCTTCATGTCGATCGACATAATCATCATCTGCAGCACGAAGGATCTGAGCCTTCGTAAATGGGTAATAGTGGAGATCTGGTCGATTGAGCTGCTCAAGTTCAATGCGTTGCGGGTCAATGACCATATAGTGCGAAACCCCAAACTTGCTGAATTCAATGCCTAAATCATACCGAGAAAAATCATAGATGACACGCATATATGCCCAAAAATCAATGGGCTGCTTTGTGTAATACTCTACCTTATTTTTGAGTTCAATTAATTTCATATTCCCATAATAAAAGAGAAGTCCCTGTGTCAGCTGAATCCATTCCGTATTGCGATCAAGTATGGCTTTGAGTCGCTTGGCATCAACTTGCAACAACTTTTCTCGAATCTCATGTGGCATGATAACAGCGTTTTCCAAAAGAAACATTAATCCATGATGTTGATAATAAACTGGTTCATAATCCTCATTATCCGAAAACACAATGACAGGCAGAATAGCATTCGGTACCTCTATCACCTTCTTCAAGACAGAGTATCGTTTATGGTCAAACCATCCCAGAATCTCCTCCACATGATCGATAATAGGCGGAATTAGGCGCTGAACCAAATCCTTTTTATTTAACTGGCTTGCATTTGGAACATTCAGTGTGCGACGAATGTTGTGAAGCTCATCCTTGGTACATGCATTCAATAAAGTGAATAATGTTATTGTACTTTCTTTCACGTTCGGCATTGATAAACTCCTTAATGTTA
>DATFAS010000032.1:0-52675 GCA_035254305.1 Bacillota bacterium | reverse complement strand
TGGAGGCAAGAAGTTTCTTACCTTCTATATCATACCATCCCTCTACTTAAAACAAAACTTATATTAAGAAAAGCTTCTTTTGAAGCCCTTTCGAAGAAGTTGTCGAATCCATCGAAAGAAGGCCTTCCCTTCGGGTCGGCCTCTTTCAATGTTATTCTTATTAGCAACACCGGGAAATCTTCCCGCCCTTTGCATTATATCTAGCTTCCTGTGCTTCACAGAAAAATACCTTCCTCGTCTTAATCTGCTCACCAGGATGATGTATCTTCATATGTTCTACATATCGCTCGTAATTAGGGACCCCTACTAATAGGTCAAGGAATTGTTTCCTATACTGAAGTAGCCCTGAAATCCATTTACGCATAATGTTTAACCTCATTATTATCTCTTGGTACATATGGAGTTTCATTCACTGACATTTTTTCATTGTTCATCACTTTAATCCATATCCGCAAGGAAGCAATGAATACACAGATGACCACAACCATAAAGATCCCGCACAACGTAGCATCAACATAGTCATTCGTAATAATTTGAGTCATTTGATCCATATTTTTGGCAGGTGCTAGTGGAGTTCCCTTACCTACAGCTGCACTATATTTAGACGCATGGGACAAGAATCCAATAGCAGGGTTGGAATGGAATAATTTTTGATAACCAGCCATCATTGTGACAATCAATAACCAAGCTGTAGGCAATAATGTAGTCCACGCATATGCCTTTTTGCCCATTTTGAATAAAATCGTTGTACCGAGCAATAAAGCAATAGCTGCAAGCATTTGGTTCGCGATTCCAAACAATGGCCATAGTGTATTAATTCCACCTAAAGGATCAACAACCCCTTGATAGAGGAAATATCCCCAAGCAACCACACAGATCGTCGTAGCTACTAAGTTTGCAGGCAGTGACTCAGTATTAGCAAAAGGCTTATAGAAAGTACCAATAATATCCTGAATCATAAAACGCCCAACACGTGTCCCTGCATCGATGGTAGTAAGGATAAATAATGCTTCAAATAAAATAGCAAAATGATACCAAAAGGCCATAAGCGCTTTTCCACCGAGAACATTAGAGAGGATATGTGCCATCCCTATAGCTAATGTCGGAGCACCCCCTGTACGGGATAAAATGCTAGATTCCCCAACATCCTTTGCAAGATTCGTTATATCCTGCGCAGAAATAGCAAAACCCCAAGAAGTAATCGTTTGTGCCGCTTTAACAGCGTCAGCTCCAATGACTGCAGCAGGGGCGTTAATGGCAAAATAAGAACCAGGCGTAATAACACAAGCAGCAATCAAGGCCATAATAGCCACAAATGATTCTGTAAGCATAGCCCCATACCCTATAGGACGGGCATGTGATTCACACTCAAGCATTTTCGGTGTTGTACCAGATGAAATCAGTGCATGAAATCCAGAAACGGATCCACAAGCTATTGTAATAAATAGGAATGGAAATAGATTACCCGTGAAAACTGGGCCAGTTCCATCTACGAATTTAGTCATTGCTGGCATTTCTAAGTGTGGTGCAACAATCAAAATACCGAATGCCAAACCAATGATCGTTCCTACCTTCAAAAATGTACTAAGATAATCACGAGGAGCAAGTAATAGCCAAACAGGTAGGGCAGAAGCAATAAAACCATAAATAATCATCATAATGGAAATGGTTTCACCCTTAAAGGTAAACATAGCTGCAAGTGTAGGATTTTCTGCTACAGATTGCCCACTCATTAAAGCGATCATTAATAGAATAAACCCAATGATCGAAGCTTCAGCTACTCGACCTGGACGGATAAACCGCATATAAATTCCCATAAAAACAGCGATAGGAATCGTTGCTGCAATGGTAAACATTCCCCATGGGCTTCCAACAAGTGCTTTTACAACAACTAATGCAAGAACAGCCAATAAGATAATCATAATTCCAAGAATACCAATCATAGCGATCAAACCTGCTATAGGCCCAATCTCTTCTTTAACCATCTCTCCTAGAGATTTACCATTTCGACGAGTTGAAGCAAATAGAATAACAAAATCCTGAACAGCCCCGCCTAAAACGACACCTATTACAATCCATAAAGTACTTGGTAAATATCCCATTTGTGCTGCAAGAATTGGCCCCACCAAAGGTCCGGCTCCTGCAATTGCAGCGAAGTGATGGCCGAATAATACCCATTTGTTTGTAGGAACAAAATCCTTCCCATCATTATGAATTTCGGCTGGAGTTTTACGATTATCATCTAATCCAAACACCTTCTGCGCCAAAAATTTACTATAAAAACGATAGGCAACAGCATAAACACAGATGGCGGCGACTACTAACCAAATCGCATTAATCGATTCCCCACGATTTAACGCGAGTACACCGAATCCAACAGCACCTAATGCAGACACTACTCCCCAGATCAGAATAGACTGCAAATTCCTCATTTCCTAAGTCCCCCTTTTCTATATTTCAAACTATTTAAATTATACGAATGATCCGGGGAATGAAAGCGCTTTTAGCTTAATGTGTATCTGATACAGCATAAGATGTTGAAGATTGACTGTGACGTGTTATAATTCTAGTCTTTTACGAAGCTCCTTTACATAGTTACGACTTACAGGAACAATCGTTCTAGTAGGATCGTTTAGATGAAGGTTATAGGTGCTGTGGTAGAATGGCTGTAGTTCTAGGACGAAGTCTAGATTTACAAGAAAGCTCTTATGAACTCGAAAAAAAGAATGGATGGTTAATTTCTTTTCTAGCTCTTGAAGAGTATAGTTTGCTTCATACATTCCACTAGTCGTAAAAATAGAAACACTCTTGTCCTCTTTATTCTTACTGATAAAAATAATATCTTTCGGTACTAAATATTTAATGGCTCCATCCATTTCGACCGCAAGCTTAGAAGAACAGCCAAATGTAGAGGGTACAGGCTTGGGCTCTTTATCAAGCTGTGAAAATACGAGATTAAGATCATCATCA
Organism: Bacillota bacterium; assembly: GCA_035254305.1. Lineage (GTDB taxonomy): Bacteria > Bacillota > Bacilli > Aneurinibacillales > RAOX-1 > DATFAS01. The sequence continues at coordinate 49,705 of DATFAS010000032.1, read as the reverse complement.
TCATAGGGTTTGAGAATATAATGAAAAGCACGTAGTTTAAATGCCTCCACTGCATATTGATCATAAGCCGTTACAAACACGATCTTAGATGTAGAATCCAACTCAGCGAGAATCTGTGCAACCTGCAGTCCTTTTAAATCAGGTAAATCTATATCTAAAAAGACTAAATCAGGGCTATGCTCTTTTACCCTACGTAGAGCCTCCATTCCCGTGGCAGCTTGTATAACGATATCTACCTCCTTTTGCTTAGATAGCATATACGCCAGCTCTTCTCTTGCAGGCTCTTCATCATCTACAATTAAGATTCGATATGTCACGTTCGATTCACCTCACCCAAAAAGATACTTTTGTTCCTGGATTTCGATTGGTATCGATATGAATGCCATGATCAAATCCATAATGAAAGCGAAGCCGTTGCGCTAAATTATCCAGTGCAAATCCCATATGATCCTGTTTATTTCCTCTATGTTCTATTTCAATCCATTGACCATTATCCTCTACACTAATTAAAATTCGATCTCCATCTTTTTGTACGTTGAGTATAATTAATCCATGCCCGTTCATTTTCGATAGTCCATGGACAATGGCATTTTCAACAAGGGGTTGTATACTTAAAGGTGGAACTCTACATTCTACTAAAGACTGGTCAATCCTTCTTTCCACAATTATACGTTCTCCCATCCTAGCCTGGACCAAGTTTAAATAGGCATCTACATAATCGAGCTCCTGCCCTAGTGAAATCAAGGAAGAACTACTCACCTGCATTCCTTGCCGCAAGAACTTTGCTAACTGTGTAATCATTTTGCGTGCCTCATCAGGTTTAGTCCGAATAAAGGATTTTACCGTATTTAATACATTAAATAAAAAGTGTGGATTCATTTGTGCTTGTAATGCTCTTATTTCAACATCAGCTAACAACTGCGCTTGCCGTTCATTCTCAACAATAGCAGCCTGTTGGGAGAATAACTGAGTTAATCCCTTCATGAGTATTTGATTCGTGGCTCCGAGTTCAAGTTCTCGTTCATAGAACACACGAAAGACACCCATTTTCTTTTTACCACTATGCAAAGGCACTTCAAAGGAAAACAAGGATGTTTTTCCTTTCATGACGATAATCTTCTTTTCCATTTCAAAGAGGGCCCCAACTGCATTAGTCTCATCCACTAAGATCTCAGCTACTCCGGTAACAGCTTCTTCTAATGGCTTTGTCCATAATGGAAGAGTTTTATCCGCAATCTTCAGTACCTGCAAGGCATGCTTGGCACCAATCCGTTCTTCTTCATTCTTGATTTCCATATATAACATGAAGAACAAGGCGACACCGACACTATTGGCAATAATTTGAGGTACACCAATTAGCGAAACAAGATCATAGGCTTCTACTCTTAACTTCGTTAATACTATAATTAGTAACATTTGCAAAGATTCTGCCAGAAACCCAATGATAAAGGCCAATTGAACAGAGGAGATATGGCGATATCTCTTTTGCAGGGCAGGCTTCATGAATCCAGCCAAAATTCCTTGAAGAATAGGTGAGAGCATACATGAAAAGGCAACAAAACCACCTAGGGAATATCTATGGATTCCAGCAATCACTCCAACGATGATTCCTGGCTTAATCCCCCCTAACAGACCTGCAATCACTACTCCCACTGTTCTTGAATTGGCAATAGCAGCTGTATCAGAAACTGACCCAATTAAAGGAGCAGAACGGTAGTTTAATTCTGTCACTGTTACACCTGAATAGGTTCCAAGAATAGCAAAAAAACTAAATAGTGCAATAAATCTCCATTGATTTTGAGGATTTCTCTCATAGTCCATATACCTTCTCATCCATTTACTTTGAGAGAATAAAAAGGCTGTCCCGATCAAAAATCCGACTCTTTCAAGTAATTCAACTAACAAAAGAAACATAATAATCACCTTATTGCTAATCATACAATGCTGAATAGAAAAATAAAAGAAGGCACCTAGGCGCCTTCCCTATTAAATCTTTCAATTAATCTAGTTAAATTAATTTTTACTATAATATTCACGTAAGACTGCTTTATATATCCTCTTCTTTTGTGTCAGTTACATTTGCCTTCCTAGGTATGATCTGTTCCATTTTCTCTAGCTGCTGAAGAAATTGCCTAGATTTAAGATGTATTCCAAGATGCTCATCCATAAAAGAATCCATAGCTTTTTTTAGCTGTTCCTTTGTTGATTCCTTCAAGCTGATTGTCCCTAACTGGCCCATATCCATCGTTTGAAAAAGATGAAGTAATCTTGGAAGTCCTTCCCCTAATAAAAAAGCATAGGGATCCTTTGTACGGCAGCCACTACACAGAATCCCTCCCTCTCTGGCACTAAAAAACCATGGGGCATGTCCCTTTCGACAATTAGAACAAACATCAAAAACAGGCTTATATCCAAACAGATTTAATACTTTCACTTCAAAAATCCGTGCAACCACCTCATAATCCTTACCTTCATTCATATAGCATAATGATTGGAGTAAAAGATCATACATGAGTTTACTGCGCTTTCTTTCTTCTAACAGCCGGTCGGTCAATTCTAGGATGTAAGCAGCATTAGCCGTTTGGTAAAGATCTCCTCGTATGGATGGAAATGAATTGATAATCTCCCCTTGACTAAGGGTAGCCAGTCCACTTCCAGAATGGAACATAAAATACGCATAAATGAAAGGTTGAGAAAGAGCTGAAAACCTACTTTTTGTTTTTCTTGCTCCTTGCGCCATTACTCCAATTTTTCCTAGTTCCTTCGTGAGGATTGTGAGTATTTTATTCCCTTCCCCATAATCAATGGTTCGTAATACAATACCTTCAGACTTACCTAACATTCGGTTTGCCCCTTCTATTCGTGGGCCAATCTTTCATGGTTACCCTTCATTTTCCTCCACATCCATGGATAATTCCGCATCATCTTCTCCAGGAACTGTTACTCGCTGATAGTCCTTATAAAGAAGATAAGCATCGATGTTTCCGGTGGCACTAAATAAGTTCCAAGAAATATTTTGCATGCTCCGTATCATCCTTTCGGGAGAAATTGTGTCTGGATATCTTACGCTTACCCAAAGCAATGATCCAAAACGACAAGGGCATACGACAACAGAAGGATGTGATGTATCCTTATTATTTGTCCTTACCATATAGATTAGCCTGAATACCAAATCATATCCTAGGAATTTTTTCCAAATCTAATATTCTTCATTAAACCCAAAATCACGAAATAGATTTTCCTGGTTACGCCAATCCTTCTTCACTTTCACACGAAGTTCAAGGAAAATCCGCGTTCCGAGTAATCGTTCAATATCTGCTCTTGCTCTCTTTCCTATTTCCTTAAGCATAGATCCTTGCTTCCCAACAAGAATTCCCTTTTGCGATTCCTTCTCCGCATAAATTCCTACATAAATATAAACTGCCTCACTGTCTTCCCTTTTAGCCATATGCTCAACCACAACTGCAATTGAATGGGGAATTTCCTCTCTAGTAAGATGAAGCACCTTTTCGCGAATAAGTTCGGCGATAATAAACCTCTCGGGAGAGTCGGTTACCTGATTCTCCGGATAATATTTAGGTCCATCAGGAAGCAATTGCAGCATTTGTTCTAGAAGGGTATTCACATTATTACCTGCCAGTGCTGACACTGGAATAATTTCTTTGAACGGATAGAGGCTTCGATATTCATCTATAAAAGGCAGAAGCTCCTCAGGGTGTACCTTATCAATCTTATTAATAATAAGGAACACTGGCTGCTTTGTAGCCCCGAGTTTCTCTATAATAAAACGATCCCCTGCCCCGAGCTTCTCCGAGGCATCAACAATGAAAAGAATAATATCCACTTCTTTTAGCGAATTTTCTACAATGGAATTCATGTAATGCCCTAGCTTAGATTGGGGCTTATGTACACCAGGAGTATCAAGAAAAATAATCTGACCTCTCTGACTTGTATAGACTGCTCTAATTTTATTTCTGGTTGTTTGTGGTTTATTGGACATGATTGCTATTTTCTGTCCAACAATTTTATTCATTAAAGTAGATTTCCCTACGTTAGGTCTTCCAATAATCGCTACAAATCCTGATTTAAAGCCTGTTTTGTTCATTTAAATCCTCCTGTTTAAAAGCTCCTGGCAGAAGCTGCTCTACGGTTTTAATAAGAATATGTCCCTTAAGATTTCCCATAATGACTTCCATCTCTGGCGGGCATAATTCAGCCATGACTTGTCTACAAGCTCCACATGGAGCAACCGGCAAGGGCGTATCCGCAATGACTGCTATTTTTTTATAGTCTTTCTTCCCATCAGAAAATGCTTTAAATAATGCAGTGCGTTCAGCACAATTACACAGGCTGTAGGCTGCATTTTCAATATTACATCCTAAGATTACTTCATCCTGATTCGTTAATAAAGCTGCGCCTACCTTAAATTTAGAATAGGGAACATAAGCTGCTTCTCGAGCCTGTTTTGCTATTTGGAGTAATTCCTGTTCATTCATCTCGTCTTCCCCTCCCCTGTTTAATGATCGAGCAATGAAATAATAGGTGGGATAAATACATAGAAGCCAACAACGATTGCTAGGATCACACCTAATAAAACTGCACCTGCAGCAACATCCTTAGCGATTTTGGCTAAAGGATGAATTTCTTTGGTGATTAAATCAACCGTTACCTCAATAGCCGTATTAACCATCTCTAGAATCAAGACGAAAAAGATAGAAAAAAAGACCAGCATTATGCCACTCCACGGAATCTGGAGCAGCCATCCCACAAGTAAGACGAAGAACGCTGCACCCACATGAATCTGCATGTTTCGCTGTGTCTTTACTGTAAATACAATCCCATCTATAGCATGTCCAAAACTTTGTACTAGTCGTTTAAGTTCACGCATAGTTTCCACTCTCTCTAGAGATGTCACTTATTGCCTACCTGTTTAATCCATAAGATTGAAGAATTTGCTCCTGTTTACCAAACATTTCTTTTTCTTCACTCTCTGTGTGGTGGTCATATCCTAGCAAATGAAGAAAACCATGAACAGCTAGAAAACCCATCTCCCGTTCAAAGGAGTGCCCGTAATCTTCAGCCTGCTCTCTTGCTCTCGGTATCGAAATAATAATATCTCCAAGTGCATCTTCCTCTTCAAGTGGAAAAGAGAGAACATCTGTCGGCTTATCAAGATCACGAAACTCACAATTTATTTCTTGAATTCGATCGTTGTCTACAAAAGTAACTGCTATTTCCTTATCATCTACCTGTTCAAGCTCTGCACCTTTGTTCAATAGATTGGTTATTAATTCAAGTAGGTCATCAGAGATGATTTCTTGCTGTTCATTTAAAATCTCTACCTTAAGACTCATGCCTGTTTCACCTCGATGTCTTCGGGATATTCAATACGATTATGGAAGATCCCTTTTAGTGTCTCACAAACTATTTTGGAAATAACATCCAATTCCTGTAATGTGAGATCACACTCATTTAATTGGCCATCATCAATTCGATCTTTCACAATTTTATGGACTAATGTTTCAATCTTGTCAGGTGTAGGCTTAGAAATAGATCTCACTGCTGCTTCAATACTATCACAAATTCCCACAATTGCCGCTTCCTTAAATTGTGCCTTAGGCCCAGGATAACGATACTCTGATTCGAGAACAGGAACCGTGGAATCCTTCATTGCCTTATGATAAAAGTATTTCAGCAGAGTTGTACCGTGATGCTGAGCTGCAATATCTTGAATCGGAATCGGTATTTTATGCTCCTGAAGCATCTTTACCCCATCACTTGGATGTGAAATAATAATCGTTCGACTCAAACTCGGTGCAATTCGATCATGGGGGTTATCCCTTCCCATCTGATTTTCAATGTAGAAGTGTGGTCGTTTCATCTTCCCCACATCATGATAATACGAACCAACACGTGCTAAAAGTCCATTCGCTCCAATTGCTTCAGCTGCAGCCTCAGATAAATTCCCAACCATTATACTATGATGATAGGTTCCAGGAGTCTCCATAAGCAACCGTCTAAGCAACGGATGATTAGGGTTTGATAATTCGACTAGCTTAAGGGTGGATAAAATGCCAAAAGCCGATTCAAAGAAAGGTATCAACCCAATGGTCAATACAGCAGAAAGAAGACCACTAGCAACAGCATAGCCGTATAAGCGAGAAAGATCCTGCCACTTCACCGAATAAAAAAGAAAATAAACCGTACTTATAGCAAGAATATTGGCCACAACGATGGCGAAGCCCGATAATAAAATATTACGACGGTGGGTAGCTCTTCCAAGGGAATAGGCACCCGCAATAGAACCAGCTAACACGACAAACCCGTACCGAAAATCGAAAGGAGTGCTATCTCCGTTAAAAATCAAGCTTGCACAAATCGAAAGTAAAACCCCTGTAAAGAGGGCGAGCCTAAGATTAATAAATAAGGAGATCAGCATCGTCCCGAATGCAGCCGGTGCCAAGTAGCCAACAAATGAATAGCCTAGATGCTGGCCTAATCCTACAATTTTCATTGCCAGTAAATTCAATAGAATAATAATAATAAACATGAGTAGGTATCGGTTATTCGTCTTGATTTCAAGCTTACTTCTCGAAATATAATGGTAAAAGAAAAAGACAGACATAAAAACAAAAATGGCTAAACCAAGGTAAGGAAAATAATTAGGATGATGGGTAAGCAGTCCAGCTACACCAAGCTTACGAAAGATATCATCTGTAATATATTCCCCTTCACCCACAAGTAATTCCCCCTTGTGAATGAGTACCGGCTTCACCGTTCTGGTTACCTTTTCTTTTGCCTGTTCGGTTGCATCCTCATCATAAACGATATTCGGTACAATACTAGCTAAGACAAGTTCACGTACGGCTTTTTGGGCTCTACTTTCTAAATCAACAGAACTAAGCTGCTTCTCCACTCTTTCTTGTGTATCACTCACACTTGCATTTAAGCGAACTCCTTCTAGCATGATTGCTGTAACCGCATTACTTGATATAGTCTTCACGGTGGCTAACGATTCAGGCGTTTGCTTAAGGAGTGTATTAATGGTTTCATCTGATAATTGATAGGGGATATCCTCTTTGAGATCACGATTCAATTGTTCAGGTGATTTCGTTGGTGCTTGGGACCGTTCTGTTCCTGTAGAAGCATTTGGCGTTTGAGATTTCTGTGTCGATTCCGCTTTATCTTGTTCCATACGAACTTCTGTGATTCGGCGGAAAATATGATCTAAGACCTTAATTTGATTTTTGGTTATACTATCCTGCATCGCATACACAGGCTTAACAGCCGCTACGGCTTCTTCTCGGAGCCTATTCGTAGCTTCTGTGTCCTCAACTTCCATCGGCGCTGTAATCGTTACATTACTTACCGTATTCCGTTGTAAATCATATGTTTTGGGAATAACATTTTCTAATAAATGAAGATAGATTCCCACACCAAGAATAAGGAAGAGAACGATTCGGACGACTCGGCTAGTGTTCCATGATTCAGGTATGCTCCACATCTGGTGGGGTAACCCTTTTTTCATTGATAAGCAACTCCTTTTCCTTGAAAGAACAAGCGCTTGTCGTTCTACCCCTTATAGAATATTATCCTTGATTTTCATTTTCTATCTTGTTATACGCTTTAATGATCTGATGAACGAGAGGATGTCGCACAACATCTGATTCACTTAAATAAATAAAGGAAATTTCCGGAACATGTGCAAGGATTCTTTCCGCTTCTCTTAAACCAGATTTTTTACCACGTGGCAGGTCAACCTGTGTAACATCTCCCGTAATTACCATCTTAGATCCAAAACCTAGTCTTGTTAAGAACATTTTCATTTGTTCAGGTGTAGTGTTCTGAGCTTCGTCGAGGATAACGAAAGAATCATCAAGCGTCCTTCCTCTCATGTAGGCTAAAGGAGCCACCTCAATGGTTCCTCGTTCCATTAACCGATTGACTGTTTCCATCCCCAGAATATCATGAAGGGCATCATACAATGGGCGCAAATAAGGATCTACCTTTTCCTGTAAGTCACCAGGTAAGAAGCCTAAGCTCTCACCTGCCTCTACAGCGGGGCGGGTAAGGACAATTTTCTTCACTTGACCATTCTTTAAGGCAACAACAGCCATAACTACCGCCAGATAGGTCTTTCCTGTCCCTGCAGGGCCAATTCCAAATACTATATCATTCTTTTGAATAGAGGTAACATAATACCGCTGTCCAAGAGTTTTAACCCTGATGGGTTTTCCTTTAGAAGACATGGCGATCTGTTCATCAAACAAATCAAGCAATTCTTCGACGATTCCACGCTTCGCCAGATCAAGAGAATAGATCACATCGCGTTCCGATAATTGTATTCCTCTTTCAATTAAAACAGCAAGCACCCCAAATAACCGTTGCAGCATCTCTACTTCTTCCGATTCTCCGGATATTGTAATTTCTTCACTACGGGCCATTATTCTGGCTTGTGTCTGCTGTTCAATTTTTTTCAAGTAAGCATCCTGTGGACCGAATAGTGTCATAGCAGTTGCTGCATCTTTAAGTCGGACTTTGATTGTTTCTTCTTGTACTGGCAAATACCTCATTCTCCTTCTACATTGATTGTTTGTTCCTCTGCGATATCTTCCATCGTAATGACATGCATCTTTATATAAACTTTATCATTCTCTTGTCGCTGGTGCAAAACTTTTTCCTCTTTCACGTAACCGCCTGTCCCCATTTTTGTCAGAATGTCCCGCTTGGCTGCTTCTATAGCGAATGTAAGAATTTCATTCGAATTTAATTTGGTTGTTTTACTTTCAGTCGCTAATAGATGCTCTTTTTTCCAAGAAATCGGTATTTGCAGATTACGTAGTTTAGGTTCAAAGCTTTCATCCTTTGCTTCATACTGTTTAAAGGTAACATCCCCAAAGCCCCATACCTTAACCGGATGACCCCAAAGCACAATGTAATAATTTTCGTGACCTTCTCCGGTATAAACTGCTTGCGTCTGTACTGTTGGTACAACCACTTCTGTTTCGTACCATACTTCACCTTCAACCTTTCCTTTTGCCGCTATGGCAATCGGACTCTGCTCCTTACCAATTAATCCAGAAACCAAGATATCTCCTTTTCTCACAAAATCATTAACTTTAATCGTAATTTTTCCTTGGGAAGCAAAAATATTTCTAACGATCGCTGACTTTTTAGCGATAATATGCTTCGGCCCTGTCTGAACCGTTTCATCTGGAAGTACTTTTTCTACTACTCGGATTTGGGCTTTCGTTCCTTTCATTTCAAATCCTATCCAGGAGGCTTCTGGGATCTGCTCCATTAATTTTCCTTGAATCTTGTCAGGGTCGTCCAGCATAAAACTAAATTTCCCCTGTGCAATACCAATTTTATCGGCAATCTCGACTACTTTGTATTTCGGAATCTTTTCGGTTCCAGTAACCTCCACAGACCAAATCATATTGGATAGAAGAAATAGCATCGAAATAAATGCAATAAAGCCAATAAAAAAGGCATACCGCTGCCTAACTCTACGATAGAAGAAGGGCAGCCCGTATCTGCCCATCACTCGAACTCGGCACCCGGTTTCCTTAAGCAGTGGCTTCAAACGAAAAAAATCATCTAATTTCACAGCAAGTTTTCCACGCTGTTCATCATATCTTGCAATATTCCATATCTGAATTCGTTTCTGAATGGCTAAATTGATAAACCTCTCAATCCGCTTCCCCCTAAGGATAATAATGAGATATCCATTGAACCATCTTAACCAATTATGCTGCATGGAATGTTTGCCCCTCCCTTTCTATTCGATAAACTGGACCCCACTAACCTTACCCTCTATAAGTACTTCCTCCGACAAAATAGCTCGGATGACAAGCTTTTCCCCGCGAACAAGCAATTGCCCTTTGGTTAAAAGTAAACGGAGCTCTTTATCGCTAAACTGCAGAACTCCGCGGTGATTTTCTATGTACATATGGATTTGGCCAATCATGGTGATTCTTGGCATTTCCATGGTTACATCAGCTGGTAGGTCCAGCATTTTTGCCGCGATTTTGCGTAAGTGTCGGCCCCATAGTTTCCTCATTTATGCCTCAGGTCCCCCTTACCACTCAGATCTACTCACAGAAATATTTTTCGTACGCTAAATGACAAAGTTCTATTAATGTAGATGTATGCGCTAGCTCCTGCTTTTATGAAGAAATTAAAGAAACCACCGGTAGCTTACCTTTAAGCTACACGGTGGTTCTTCTACTTCCTGCGAAACGGTTGTTTAGATCGGGGTGGGCCTAGCACCTCACTCCACATCATCCCTTGCACAGCTGAGGGCCAAGAGGTTGATGGTTGTTTATCTGATTGCGGTGCATCAAGTTTACTGGAGGCCTTCTGCTTATCTCTCCCACCTTCAATCTGTTGGCGTTGTTTTCCTCTCTGCTCATGAGTAGATACAGATCTTTGATTTTCTTTCTTGTTAAGATGAGATCCTTGAGGAACGGGCACTCTCGTCTGTGGCTGTGTCCCCTGTTTTGACTTTAGTCTTACATAGATCCTAGCAAATAGAAAAATAAGGATTGGGAGCCAAAAATTAGATAGAAAACTAAGCAACGTATGCATCCTACAACCCTACTTTCATTAAGAATCCGATCCCTTCTTCGGATCGGCTTGCTGCCCAAATGACTCACGCATCAGAGTGTCCGCACCCAAATTCTTCATGTTCAGGTAATCCATAACTCCAACTCTTCCATTCTTCAATGCATCAGCCATAGCTAGAGGCACCTCTGCCTCCGCCTCAACTACCTTCGCCTGCATCTCTTGTACTTTAGCCTTCATTTCTTGTTCTAGAGCAACAGCCATGGCTCTTCTCTCTTCTGCTCGTGCCTGAGAAATCTGTTTATCAGCCTCTGCCTGTTCAATTTGGAGGTTGGCCCCAATATTTCTACCGACATCTACGTCAGCGATATCAATAGACAATATTTCAAACGCTGTTCCAGAATCAAGGCCTTTATTAAGAACTGTCTTAGAAATTCGATCCGGATTTTCAAGCACTTCTTTATGGCTATTAGAAGACCCAACAGAGGTGACGATTCCTTCCCCAACACGTGCAATAACGGTTTCTTCACCAGCCCCACCAACAAGGCGATCAATATTAGCACGAACCGTTACCCTTGCCTTTACTTTCAACTCAATCCCATCTCGAGCAACCGCAGAAACGAATGGGGTTTCGATCACCTTCGGATTGACACTCATTTGAACGGCCTCAAGTACTTCACGCCCAGCCAAATCAATAGCTGCGGCTCGTTCAAATGGAAGATCAATATTAGCCCTTTCAGCTGCAATCAATGCGTCAATCACACGATCCACATTTCCTCCAGCTAAATAGTGGCTTTCTAATTGATTAGAGGTTACCTCTAGGCCTGCCTTCCTTGCCTTAATTAAAGGATTCACGATACGAGCCGGAATTACCCTTCTAAGCCTCATCCCAATAAGGGTAAGTATTCCAATCGAAACACCTGATGCCAATGCAGAAATCCATAGCATCACTGGTACGAAAGTAAAGAAGACAGACAAAACCCCGATAATCAAAACGACCATTAACGCAAGTGAAATCAACGGAGCCAAATTACTCCCTCCTAACCCTCAATTTTTTTTTCAACTACCACAACTTTGCCGCCCTGAACCTCCAACACTTGAATCAAACGATCTCTTTCAATAAACATTCCTTCACTTACAACATCAACTGTTCTTCCCTCTATTACAGCAATGCCTGCAGGCCTTAAAGGGGTGAGGGCAATCCCTTCCTTACCTAATAAATTGCCATGGTCCTTGGAAGTCTTATAGCCCAGCTCACTTCTTTGCTGTTCACGCAAAATGAAACGATTCCACACCCCTCTGTGCCCAAAATATCTAATAACAAGGAGAACTACAAGAGTAGTTATAACAACTGCAATTCCTAGTGAAATAAGGCCAGATTTGAAATCATAGGCTGCCAATACGATTCCGGAAAAAATGGAGATCATTCCGAGTCCCCCAATGATTCCAAACGCAGGAAGAAAAACCTCTAAAATGAGTAATAAGAGCCCTCCAACAAATAGAAGGATATGCAGTGGATCAGCAAAGCCAGCCATAAACTGCCCCGAAAAATAGAGAACGAAAGATACAATTCCAATAATTCCTGGTATTCCAAAACCAGGTATCAAAAGCTCTACAGCTATTCCAATAAGACCAAAGGATAGTAGTATTGGCATTAAATAAGGATTTGTCACCATCTCAATTATTCCGGTCAACATGTTTCCCACCCCTTTCTGGCATAAGTATTTATCCTGCTTTCCTATTATTCTGTACGTAAAAAATTAGGAAAAGTTACAGAAAAACAAAAACACCCTATGTTTTATAAAACATAGGGTGTTTTCTTAAGTTCTAAGGAAGCAATTCCTGAACAATTTTGTTAACAAGCGTGCCATCTGCTTTGCCTTTTACCTTAGGCATGATTGCACCCATCACTCTTCCAAGATCCTTCTTGGATGAGGCACCTACTTGTTCAATCGATTCCTGAACAACCTGGCGAACCTCTGCTTCATCCATTTGTTTTGGCAAATAGCCAAGCAGAACTTCAATCTCTGCTCGCGTAGGTTCTGCTAGATCATCGCGGCCTGCCTTCTCAAATTCTTGGAGAGAATCTCGTCTTTGTTTCAACTCACGATTCAATAAAGCTAGCACTTGGTCTTCAGATAGCTCATGACCTTGGTTAATTTCTTCATTTTTAACTGAAGCCTTCACCATGCGGATGACGGAGAGTTTGAGCTTATCCTTATCCTTCATTGCTTGCTTCATGTCATCATTAAGTTTACCAAGTAGACTCATCTTTTACCCAATCCTCCTAGAACTTGCGCTTACGAGCTGCTTCAGACTTTTTCTTACGTTGAACACTAGGTTTTTCATAATGCCTACGCTTTTTAAGCTCAGCTAGTATCCCAGCCTTACCAGTCTCACGCTTAAAGCGACGAAGAGCGGCATCAAGAGATTCGTTTTTGCGTACACGAACTTCAGACATTGCTTTCCCTCCCTCCGCATTAACCATTAAAGACAGTCCCTTGCAGACTGTCAAAGACTATTATATTATAGTGAAACTCTCGGGTCAACATTAAAAAGAATTAATCCCTCGCATAATCTCCTTGCAGTGATCGTAAAGTTAGTGATAGCATGGTATCGACATTAAACAAATGGAGGTATTACTATGCTCACATTAGAGCAGATTTGTGATGCGGCGGGTGGCACCCTGCTGAGTGGGAGACCTGATCAATCCATTACCTCTTTTCATTTTGATACGAGGCAATTAACCAGGGATTCGCTATTCGTTGCTCTAACCAGTGGAGAACGGGACGGACATCAGTTTCTTCAAGAAGCAAAGATTCAAGGGGCCATCGCTGCCTTAATTTCTAATCCTGATTATCAGACAGAGGAAATAGAACTAGCTTATATCTTAGTGGACAATACAGAGAAAGCATTCGCAAAGATTGCCCATTACTATCGTAACCAACTTCACATCCCAGTAATAGCTGTTACGGGAAGCAATGGAAAAACAACAACCAAGGACATGATCGCACACGTGCTTGGTAGTAAGAAGAATGTATTTAAAACATACAAGAACTATAATAACCATCTAGGTGTTCCGTTATCTATCCTACAAATTAATCAAGATCATGAATTAGCCGTCATCGAGATGGGAATGAACCATCCCGGTGAAATTGATTTCCTTGCCTCCATCGGCAAGCCAGATATCAGCGTTATTACGAACGTAACAGATGCACATATTGAATACCTAGGATCAAGGGAAAATATTGCCAAAGCAAAAGGTGAGCTTCTTCCCCATACATCTAGTAATGGATTTGCAATACTTAATGGGGATAACCCCTACGTTCATAGTGTCAGTCACCTGAACCCCGGCCAAACCTATTTCTACCGCTTGAATGAAGAGGCCGATATCTATGCAACAGATATAGCAACAACAGATGCTGGTACTTCTTTTACTGTGAATATTGGAGAAGAATCGTTTACTTGTTCCATCCCAATGTTTGGTCTACATAATGTATCAAACCTATTACCTGCTATTTTTATCGCCAATCATTTTGGCTACAACCATAAAGAAATTACTCAGGCACTTACGAACCTTTCTATTTCTCCTATGCGTTTTGAATTGGTTCAACATAATGGCGATGCGGTAATTATTAATGATGCCTATAATGCAAGTCCAACCTCTATGAAAAGCTCGATCCAAACCTTTGCAGAGATCTTATCTTCCTATAAGCGAATTCTTGTATTAGGCGATATGTTCGAATTAGGAGAGAGAAGCATTGCTTTTCACCAGGAAGTTGGTTCGTATATTAACCAATTAGCAGAACGTTTCGAATGGCTAGTTACAGTAGGAGAAAATTCACAATATATTTCAAGTGAAGCCCATATTCCTTCACGGCATTTCACTTCCAAGTCGGATGCCACCAACTTCTTAGCTAACTACATGGATGGTGGGCACGCTTTCCTTTTTAAAGGGTCCCGTGGTATGAAGCTTGAAGAGCTTGTGAACCATTTATTAAATAGATAAAAATATAATGAGGATGACTCTATGAGTGCATCCTCTTTTTTCACCTTTGTAGGTTGCTTAAAAATCTATAATTTTTCTGCGGCAATGGCATTTTTCTTACGTTCTTCATAACGATCAAGTCCAAGCTCAACCAAGCGGTTAATAAGTTCTGGGTAGGTGACACCGGCCTTACCAAATAGCATAGGGTACATACTAAAAGGTGTAAATCCTGGCATCGTGTTAATTTCGTTCACATATAACTGATTTTTCTGTTCATCCCAGAAGAAATCAACACGGCTCAGCCCCGACATATCCACAGCCTGATAAGCCTTTTTCGCCATTTCAGCCATCTGTGCAGCTACATCCTCTGGAATCTGCGCTGGAATATAGAGCTGTGTCCCATTATTTTTATACTTCGCATCATAATCATAGAACTCATTGACAGAAACAATCTCTCCAATAACCGATGTCTGTAGCTCCTCATTACCGAGAACACCGATTTCAAGCTCACGCCCCTGTACATTCTCTTCTACGATCAGCTTACGATCGAATTGTGCAGCGAAGGCCAATGCAGTAGATAGTTCTTCTCTATTCTTAGCCTTTGTGATTCCCACACTTGATCCCATATTCGCAGGTTTAACAAAACAAGGGTATCCTAATTCGGCTTCAATCCTGTTCAGAATTTGCTCTAAGCCATTCTCTAATTGATTACGTAAGAAGGATAAATACTTACATTGAGGGATCCCTGTTTCACCATAAACATTCTTCATAACCACTTTATCCATACCTAATGCAGAACCCAGCACTCCCCCACCAACATAAGGGACATTCGCAATCTCTAATAAGCCTTGAAGGGTTCCATCTTCTCCATTGGGTCCATGAATAACAGGAAAGACAATATCCACTTGATTTCTTAACAGAAGTACATTCGGTTGATTGTCAAAATGCCCTTGTAGGCGTATTTGTTCGACAGATTCAATCACATCCTCTACAACCTGACCTTGTACCCATGTTCCATCAAGTCCAATATAATATGGAATGACCTGATATCGAGTCTTGTCCACAGCGTTCATAATAGCCATTGCCGTACTTAGTGAGACTTCATGTTCACTCGATTTCCCACCATAGATAATTCCTAATTTCATCTTCTCTTTCACGGTTGATCCTCCCCTAATATCCGCCTTCAATCAAACATCATAGTATATGGGTATGTATCTATGGTGTTGAATGTTCAATGAATGCAACAGTAATCTGACGGACACCACATCTTATTGCTATCTTTTAGAAAAATTCAAGGGCTATTTTTTCTATGATCACTATAACTGATCTATTTTAGATTTGCCATAAGAGACTTATCCTCCAATGCGACGTATTCTTTTGTGATACAGTCATAGCTAACCCTGAGCATCTTTAATCACACTGTTTGGGCTGATAATCGTATTTTTGGACAAGTTCTCACCTTACATTGCATAGACATAGAAATAGAGGTGAGTAATTGTTTGAAGAAGGGGGCTTTAGCATGGCTATTATTTTAAATAAGTTAAAAGGAAAAACTATTCATAGAAAAAGTACAACATCGGATTGGGATCGTCTATTTAACCTGCTTAAAATTTTAGTCATCCTTTTCTTGGTCTTTAGCTGCTTTCATTGGATTATCAAAAAAAAGGTTCAGAATTTGCCAGTGACACCAAGTTTGGCACAAATCGGGACGCAAACGAAGCTTGATTCGATTACTTCCTACAATAAAATATACACAGTACGTTCTGGGGACACCCTCTGGTCCATTGCATCCTCCCAATATCCTAGGCAAAACACAGTAAATATAATTAAAGAAATCAAGAAGCTAAACCAGCTCACAAAAGAATCACTAAAGCCTGGCCAGCCATTGAAGTTACCGTAAAATGAATAGAAATCAAAAGGGTGTCGCCTGATGTGAACTTACACAATCAAGGGACACCCTTATTCATTGTTTTACCTAATTACCGATCAACCAATAAAAAAATTGAAAAAATGGAGGATTTGTCTTGTTATGTATTTTCCATTTTTTAACTTCCATCAGTGATTGTTTATATTTCCCACACTTTGCTTCAGGGATGACTACTTCTTTATTTGTCACATCGTTTCACCCTTTCAAAGCTTGTCCTTTCCTCCAAGGGTAACACAGTAATATCCAAAAAACTGTCAATTCACGTTGTCGTAATATCACTAGTTTTGTTTAAAACGATGGGATAAACAAAAAAATAAAAGCATCCCAGAATAAAAATTCCCAGGATGCATTCGATCTATCTTTTTGAAAATAAATAACCTAATGCACCTAATGCCATCCCTAAAAATGCACCAGCTACAACCTCGGAAGGTAAGTGACCCAATCGTTCCTCTAATTCCTTACGTTTCTTAATTTCCCCATACTCAGGATGTGACTCATAAACCTGTTCCATTCGATTCTCCAAATCGTTAACAACCATTGCCGTTTCTCCTGCATGGAATCGCACCCCTGCAGCATCATACATTACGATTAGGCCAAGCATAGTTGAAATAGCAAACTCGGGTGAACGAAATCCTTTACTTAATCCAACATAGGTGGCTAGCGATGTTACACCAGCTGAATGAGAGCTAGGCATCCCTCCAGGGATGAAGGCTGATTTCAAGTTCCATTTCCCGGTAGTTGCATATTCAAAGGGGATCTTTAATCCTTGTGCTGTTACTACACTCGAAAGGGCTGTAACGATGGCCTTATTCATAGCGGTGCCTCCCTTACTTTTTGGTCCGGACCTCAAAAATAGCAAATTTCAGATAATGTCCTTCATCCACACCAAATACCTCAGGATGATCCTTTCCTGCTCCTGCCCAATAGACCAATCGTAAGATTTTCCCTGCATCAATGGCAGCTTCCTCAATGGTACTACGGAATAAATCAGGAGACATATGGAAGGAACATGATGCAGTTACTAAAAATCCACCTTCATTAACAAGTCGAAGCCCATGAAGATTAATATCCTTATAGCCGCGTGCCGCTGATTTCACTGCCCCTCTAGATTTAGCAAAGGCAGGAGGATCTAGAATCACCACATCCCATTTCCGCCCTGCTTGGACTTGTTCTCTAAGGTAATCAAATGCATTGGCGACGACAAATTCCACTCGATCTGTGTATCCGTTTAATTCAATATTACGTTTGGCTGTTTCAATCGCATGCTCTGATATATCGAGGCAGGTAACTTTCTTTGCTCCATGTTTACAGGCATTCAGGGTAAAGGACCCTGTATGAGCAAAACACTCCAGAACGGTAGCTCCATCCCAATAAGGGAATGTTACTAGTTTGCCGTTTTTATTAACAGGATACACAGCAGGTTGACCGTGAAAATCCATTGCAGGGATATCTACACTATTCGTAAACTTCGGATTATCCGGATCCAATGCATCTATTTCATCAATGGGTGCTAAACAGATCCCACTTCGTTTCCCCCAGCCCTTCATCAGAGGGGCGATAGCCGCACGGTTTTCCCGTTGATCGAAGAAGAACCCTGTTTTTTGTCCTTCTTTCACATCAACAACATACTTTAGTCCATTTTCTTCGATACAAACATCTGTATCAAATTCCCCATACCAATATCCTTTTTCCTGGGATAGACCTTCAAGCTCTCTTACAGGAACATCGTTTCTTAAATAAATTCCCCTTGGATGATACGTTGCGAGCAATGCCTCTTTAATCCAATCCTTACGCAGTTCCATTCCTAGCGATAAAATTTGAACGACAAGAATATCTTCAAATTTATCAACAATCAGCCCTGGAAGAAAATCAGCTTCTCCATAAATAGCCCGATAAGATCGTATTTCTCCAATCAATCGATTTCGGTATTCTTCTGCTTCCTCTACTCTTCGTTTAAAGTATTCTAAATTAATTTCTTCATCCTGGTCATAAGACAGGACTCGTACAACAATCTGGGACTGAGGGTTTATGTAGCCTTTAGCAAGGAATTTCCCCTTATGATTCACTAGTTCCACTATGTCACCCGGTTGATAGTCCCCCTCGATGGATTCCACCTCAGATTGAAATACCCAAGGATGACCCTGTTCTGTTCTTTTCTTGCGATTTGATTTTAAGATTACTCTTGCCATAAGTTTAGATCCTTTCATTTGTCATGCTTGTCTTGTCATGGACATACCTATTATTATCATGAACTTTTTACTATATCAATTATCCAGAGGGAGTACGTTATGAAAGAAATCATTATTCCATTCGCTGTAGGAATCTCCATTTTTATGTTTGGAATGCAAATCATGCGAATAGGCTTGAACAATTTAGCAGAAAAAAAATTGCAAAGAGTACTCACTCGTTTTACCCAGACGCCAATTCGCGGCTTTTTTACTGGTACTCTTCTTACCATGCTATTGCAAAGCAGTAGTGCGGTAACGGTTATTACGATTGGACTCACGAATGCTGGTTTACTAGGCTTCCCACAAACCATAGGGATTATCTTAGGAACCAATATCGGAACAACCTTTACGACCCAAATTATTGCTCTTAACATTTATGACTATGCGATCCCACTATTCATTATTGGCGCTATCCTATGGTTTCTTCCCAATCGGACAGTAAGATGCATCGGATTAACCCTTGCTGGATTTGGTTGCATCTTTCTTGGCATGGATACCATCCAATCGATCTCCCAGCCGTTGCGCGATACAGATCTATTCCGACAAATGGTAAAGATTGCATCAGAGAATAGTGTGATCGGTGTTTTAATTGGGGCAGGTATTACCGCAGCCATTCAAAGCAGTACGGCTACAACCGCCATTACAATGGGCTTCATGGGAGAGCATATAATTCCTCTTACCATGGCAATTGCCATTGTTCTTGGCAGCAACATAGGAACTTGTATTACTGCCCTGATTGCAAGTATTGGTGGGAATACGGCTTCCATTCGCGTAGCCTGGAGCCATATTATTCTTAATCTTGTTGGGGTTATTGTCTTTATTCCATTTATCGGTATCCTCGCCTTAATGACGACGATGATCACCAAAGATCCATCTGCACAGGTAGCCCATGCACAAACCATATTTAATGTCATCTGTTCCTTAGCCGTATTACCCTTTGCCAAGTATTTTGCAAGACTCATTGAATATATAGTCCCTCATAAGAAAAGCTGAAGGATGAATCCTTCAGCTTCAATAACCATTCTGCCCTACAATCCCCTTGACAATGGCTACTCCTGAACTTGTCCCAATTCTTGTGGCCCCTGCTTCAATCATAGAAACTGCCGTTTCATAATCACGAATACCTCCAGAAGCCTTCACTCCTAAGTTAGAGCCTACCGTCCCACGCATAAGCTGAATATGCTTAGTCGTTGCTCTACCTGGACCAAAACCCGTCGATGTTTTCACAAAATGTGCTCCAGCTTTAGCACTAATCTCACAAGCCATTACAATTTCTTGATCAGAGAGCAGCCCCGTTTCGAGAATAACCTTGACAATAGCCTTACCAGATACAGCATGTACAACGCCTGCGATATCCTTTTTTACTAACTCCACATCATTTGATTTTAATGCACCAATATTCATCACCATATCGATTTCAGTTGCTCCATCGAAGGTAGCATAACTCGCCTCGAATGCTTTCACCTCCGGTGTTGTTGCCCCTAAGGGAAATCCAACCACAGTAGCAACCAATACACCACTATCTGATAATAATTGTGCACTCAGTTTGACCCAAATAGGATTCACACAAACAGCAGCAAATCGATATTCTCTTGCCTCAAGACATAGCTTCTCTATCTGTTCCCTTGTTGCTTCCGGTTTGAGAAGGGTGTGATCAATATACGTGTGAATAAGGTTCATACACGTGGCCCTTTCTCTAGATTAAGAATGGAAAAGGCTTTATCGATAACCGAGTGATTATTGTCGTACCCACTTCTCTGCTGTGCTTCCCATGCATCTTTAGGGGCCATCCATTGTACCGTATTAATTTCTTCAATCTGGGGCTTCATTTCTCCCGATTCAGCCTCAACCAAATAATAGTGGACCTCTTTGTCTACAGGGCCAAGCTGAGGATGATAATAATGATAATAAATCACTTCAAGTGGTTCAATAATTCGACCCGATATTCCTGTCTCCTCTTTCACTTCACGAAGTGCAGTCTGCTCAATCGTTTCTCCCTTTTCCTGCTTTCCCTTGGGTAGAGAAACCCGCATATACCGATCTTCTATAATGAGTAATTCCGTCTGTTCACCAAGCTTACGAAAAACAACTCCGCCAGCAGATACTTCCTTCATACGAATTCACCCTTTTCGCTTGCCATATCATTATTTTTCTTATTTTACCACATCACCGAGGAAATTCTCCAATCTAGTGAGGCACAAAAAAATTTAGGGTATCTTCTTTCCAGAAGATACCCCCTAAGATCACCTAACAAAAAGTGATTCCTTTTCTTTTATAAATGTACCACGGCAGTACTCTACACCCGGCTGATCGAGCCTTACTTGACATATTTTCCCGATCAATTCTGGGGATCCTTCAAAAACAATCTTCAGGTAGTTATCGGTATACCCATAAATAAGCCCCTCATGGTGGGTCTCCTCGTGGTATTCACTTTCAGGTATGACTTCTAGAACCTGCCCAACGAAGTTTTGCGCGTAGGAAACAGAGAACTGATTGGAAAGCTCAATCAAGCGATGAACCCGTTCATTCTTCACTTCTTCTGGCACTTGATCTTCAAATTTAGCAGCAGGAGTCCCTGTCCGTTTGGAATAAGGGAAAACATGCATTTCTGCAAATCCAATTTCCTTCATAAATTGATAGCCATCTTCAAACCTTTCGTCCGTTTCCCCTGGGAAACCAACAATAACATCCGTTGTAATCGCAACACCTGGCATCGCATCACGAATCTTGTTTATCTTCTGGCGGTATTCTTCTACTGTATATTTCCTCCTCATCCGACGCAGAACCTCATCAGAACCTGCCTGCAACGGAATATGGAGATGACGGCACATCTTAGAAGATGAATTTAGGACCTTAATCACTTCGTCCGTAATTTGACTTGCTTCGATGGAACTAATTCGAACTCTCTCAAGTCCATCTACCTTATCTAAATCCATAAGTAGTTTAGCAAGGTTATAATCCTCGATGTCTTCCCCATATCCTCCCGTATGAATCCCGGTAAGAACAATTTCCTTATATCCTGCTTCCACTAACTTACTCGCCTGTTCAACGACATTCTCTGGCTTACGGCTTCGCATGAGGCCCCTAGCCCAAGGAATAATACAAAATGTACAGAAATTATTACATCCCTCTTGAATCTTAAGAGATGCTCTTGTCCGGTCCGTGAAGGTGGGAACATCTAACTCTTCGAATTCCCTGTTCTTCATGATATTCTTAACAGCATTAATCGGCTGACGATCACTTCTATATTCTTCTACTAAATCAAGTAGGTGTTCGCGTCCTTGTGTACCAAGAACAATGTCCACCCCAGGGATATTAGCAACCTCTCCCGGTGCCGTTTGTGCATAACATCCTGTAACGATAACGATTCCCTCAGGATTTCGACGCACGGCACGGCGAATCACTTGTCGACTCTTCTTATCCCCAGTGTTCGTAACCGTACAAGTATTAATGACGTATACATCTGCATCTCCCTCGAATGGTACCTGCTCATAGCCACCATTCTTGAAGATTTGCCATATGGCTTCTGTTTCATAATGATTTACCTTGCAACCGAGCGTGTGAAAGGCAACAGTAGGCATATCACCTACCCCCTAACTGTTCAAAATCATACGAAATACAAGACAATCCATAAAGACCTGCTGTTTCCGTACGTAAAATTCGTCTCCCAAGCATCACAGGCTCGATCCTGTGACACATCGCTTGCTTCACTTCTTCTTCTGCAAATCCACCTTCAGGACCTATAATCAGAAGAATCCGTGCCCCAGCTGTAATTTTCTGTAATGGTTGACTAAGCGGAGTCGTTTTTTCATTCTCATAAGCAATAAGAGCAAGATCATACTGACTGGCGGAAGCAAAAATTTGTCTAAGAGAACTAATCCTCTTAATATGCGGAATAAATCCTCGGTGAGATTGTTCTGCTGCTTCCTTTGCAATCTTCCCCCAACGTTCTAACCTTTTCTGCTCTTTCTTTTCATCTAGCTGCACAATCGTCCTTGATGAAGAAAAAGGAATGAAAGCATGCGCGCCTAATTCAGTTCCTTTCTGAATGATGAGATCCATCTTATCACCTTTAGGAAGTCCCTGTGCGATCGTTACACGTACTGGAAGCTCGCGATCTTCTTCGATCTTCTCCTCAAGTGTACAAATCACACGTTCCTTATCTAGCTCAATAATACGTGAAAGATAACATTCACCATTTTCATCACAAGTAATGAAGCGATCTCCTACAGAGGAACGCATCACCTTCACAATGTGTCCAACATCCTCACCATTAATGGTTACCTTCGCCAATGGTTTATCGAATTGCTCTTGTTTGACAAAATATCTCTGCATATCAATTACCTATTGGATTCCTTCATTGCTATGATAGATACCCAATCTTCCAAGCTTTTCGTTTCGACAATGCTAAATCCAACTGATTTTAATGCTTCCTTAACATCGGTTTCCTTTTGAGAAATAATCCCTGAAGTGATGAAATATCCTCCGTCTGGCAACAACGCATAAGCCTCATCCACAAATCGGACAATGATCTCAGCTAAAATATTGGAAACAATAAGATCTGCATGCTGGGAAATACCCTCAAGTAAATTATTTTGTTTTGAAGTTATTTTTCCCGATACTTTATTTAATTTAGAATTGAGACTGGTGGATTTTACAGCAAGTTCATCCAAATCTAAAGCTAAGACGGACTGTGCACCAAGAAGGGCGGCAGTAATACTAAGCACACCCGATCCACATCCAACATCAATGATTTGATCCCCTGGTTTCACATATTTTTCAAGTGCTCGTATACATAACACTGTAGTAGGATGTGTCCCTGTCCCAAAGGCCATACCTGGATCTAATTCAATGACAATTTCATGATCATTCTTAGGTTCGTATTCTTCCCACGTTGGAGTAATGGTAATATTATCAGAGATTTGGACAGGTTTATAATACTTTTTCCATGCTGTTGCCCACTCTTCTTCATGCACCTCAGCAAGTGAAATTTCTCCTGGTCCAATGGGAATATCATAAACCACAAGATTATTAACAGCCTGCTTGATTTCCTCAACCGTTTCCCCTAAATAGCTATTTACAGGGAGGTAAGCCTTCACGATTACCCCTTCACTCGGGTAATCATCAGGGCTCAATTGATAGACTTCGCCGTACGTAACATCCCAATCTCTCATTAGCATTTCCGGGTCTTCAATAACAACTCCGCTTGCACCTGCCTCGTGCAAAATATTCGATACGGCTTCAACTGCCTCCTGACTGGTATGGATGCTAATCTCGGACCATTTCATTTCTATCAACACTCCCTTTCCATTCTTAAGCACAATCTAATTTTATTCCCCACGAAATGCACGTTTTACTTTTTCAAAGAACGAGGATTCTTCTTCATGTGGTTTATTGCCACTTAATTCCCCAAGCTCACGTAATAATTCTCTTTGCTTATCAGATAGCTTAGTAGGGGTAACAACGACTACCTTCACATGTTGGTCACCCTGTCCAGACCGGCGAAGGAACGGAACTCCCTTACCACGAATTCGGAAAAACGTATCGGTTTGAGTGCCTGCAGGAATCTTAAGCATAACCTTTCCATCAAGGGTTGGAACTTCAATCTCGTCTCCGAGTGCTGCCTGACTAAAGGATATAGGCATACGGCAATAAATATCATTGCCTTCCCGTTCAAAGAACTCATGGCTTTTAACACGCAAGACTACATAAAGATCTCCTGGTGGTCCGCCATTTGCCCCCACCTCACCTTCACCATTCACACGTAGTTGTGCACCATCATCCACGCCTGCAGGTATGTTGAGATGGATCTTTCTACGTTTCTTCACTTTACCCGAACCACGGCAATCTGAACATTTAACACTAATCATTTTCCCTTTACCACCACAAGCGCTACAAGTACGTCGATTCACAACTCGGCCAAAAGGAGTATTAGCAATTTGATCTTGCTGCCCTGATCCATGACAAACCTGACAAGTTTCAACCTTAGAGCCTGGCTCAGCGCCAGATCCATGGCATTTATCGCATTCCATTTCCTTCGGTAATTCTATATCCATTTCTTTCCCAAAAACAGCCTCTTTAAATTCGAGGTTTAACGTATATTGAAGGTCTGCTCCCTGTCTTGGGGCATTTGGATTACGCCGGCCACCGCCGCCACCAAAAAACATATCAAAAATATCGCCAAAGCCACCGAAGTCCTGACCTCCACCAAAGCCTCCAAACCCACCTTGGTTCGGATCTGTTCCTGCATGACCATACTGATCGTATAATGGCTTCTTCTGTGGATCACTCAGAATATCATAGGCTTCCTTTACCTCTTTAAACTTTTCCTCCGCATCAGCTGCCTTATTTACATCTGGATGATATTGGCGGGCCAATTTACGGTAGGCCTTCTTGATATCATCCGCTGACGCATCTCGGCCTAAGCCAAGAACCTCGTAATAATCGCGTTTACTCATAGTTTTACCTCACTCCCGCTCTCGATTCCCTAAGTTCCCATCATATCAGGAAAAAAAGTCAAAGCCAAGATGATCTTGACTTTGACTTAAAAGATCTATTTTACTTCTTATCTTCATCCACTACAGTGTAATCCGCGTCAACCACATTGTCTTTATGACCTCCAGCTGTATTACCAGCACCAGGTGCTCCTTGCTCTGCCTGCCCCTGTTGTGCTTGTGCAGCTTGTTGATAAAGCTTAACAGATAGCTCTTGTACTACCTTAGACAATTCTTCCTTCGCTGCCTTAATCGCTTCAATATCGCCGGACTGAACAGCACTCTTAAGTTTTTCTTTCGCATCATTTGCTTGTGCAACTTCTGCCTGATCTACTTTATCGCCAATTTCACTTAACGTCTTTTCAGTAGTGAAAATTAATTGATCTGCCTCATTACGAACCTCAACTTCTTCTTTACGCTTAGAATCCGCATCCGCATTGGCCTCTGCTTCTTGAACCATACGTTCGATTTCGGCATCATTTAATCCAGATGAAGAAGTGATCGTAATTTTTTGTTCTTTTCCAGTTCCAAGATCCTTTGCCTTAACATTTACAATCCCGTTCGCGTCGATATCGAAGGACACTTCAATTTGTGGGATACCACGTGGTGCTGGTGGAATGTCTGTTAACTGGAAGCGGCCTAATGTTTTGTTATCAGAGGCCATAGAACGTTCCCCTTGTAGAGCATGGATCTCAACAGAGGTTTGACTATCTGCTGCTGTCGAGAATACCTGCGATTTGCTTGTTGGAATCGTTGTATTTCGATCAATTAGCTTCGTAAATACTCCACCTAATGTTTCGATCCCTAGTGAAAGTGGTGTGACATCTAATAATACAACATCCTTCACATCACCTGTTAACACACCCGCTTGAACAGCTGCACCAAGTGCAACCACTTCGTCTGGATTTACACCCTTATGAGGTTCTTTACCGATAAATTTCTTGATTGCTTCTTGAACAGCAGGAATACGAGTGGATCCCCCAACAAGCAATACACGATCGATTTGAGATGGTTGTAGGCCAGCATCTTGTAATGCTTGACGAGTAGGTCCCATTGTACGTTCTACAAGATTAGCTGTTAGTTCTTCAAATTTTGCACGAGTTAGATTTACTTCTAAATGCTTAGGTCCTGTTGCATCTGCAGTGATAAATGGAAGAGAGATCGTAGTCGTTAATACACCAGACAAATCCTTCTTCGCTTTTTCTGCAGCATCTTTTAGTCGTTGAAGCGCCATTTTGTCCGCAGACAAATCAATTCCGTTGTCCTTTTTGAATTCAGCGATTAGGTAGTTAATAACCGTTTGGTCAAAGTCATCTCCACCTAGCTTGTTATCACCAGATGTAGCTTTAACTTCGAAGAATCCTTCAGAAAGCTCTAGAATAGAAACGTCGAATGTACCACCACCAAGGTCATAAACAAGGATGGTTTGATCCTCGGATTTCTCCATACCATAAGCTAACGCTGCAGCTGTTGGTTCATTAACGATACGTAATACCTCTAACCCTGCAATTTTACCAGCATCCTTGGTTGCTTGACGCTGACTATCATTGAAATAAGCAGGAACAGTAATAACCGCTTGATCTACCTTTTCACCTAGATAAGCTTCTGCATCTGCCTTTAGCTTCTGTAGGATAATGGCAGAGATTTCTTGAGGTGTATATTCTTTTCCTTCCATCACTTCTTTATGGTTTGTACCCATATAACGCTTAATGGAAATAACTGTATTAGGGTTCGTAATCGCCTGGCGCTTAGCCGCTTCACCTACGATGCGTTCTCCATTCTTAAAAGATACTACGGAAGGAGTCGTACGGTTTCCTTCTGCATTCGGGATAACAATCGGTTCCCCACCTTCTAATACACCTACACAAGAGTTTGTTGTACCTAAGTCAATACCAATTACTTTACCCATGATTTAATGCCTCCTGATTTGTTATCAATATAAATAATAATTTTTAGGAACTAACTTTCACCATAGAAGGGCGAATGACTCGGTCTTTCATCATATAACCCTTCTGTAATTCTTGCAGAATGGCTCCAGCCTCTTGATCAGCACTCTCTTCCTGCATGACTGCCTGATGAATTTGTGGATCAAACGGCTTACCCACTGCCTCAATCACTTGCAATCCTTCTTGTTCAAGAACTTGCTGAATCTGGCGGTAGACCATTTCAACCCCTTTAAGTAAGGATTCTAGGTTCGTAGCATCATAGCTTGCAGTTAGAGCTCGTTCTAAGTTATCTACTGCTGGAAGCAAGGCTTCTACAACAGGGAGGGAAGCATATTTCATCGAATCTTCCTTTTCCTTACGAGTTCTTTTTCTGAAATTATCGAAGTCAGCTTGCACCCTTAAATAACGGTTGTGGCTTTCCTCTAATTCTTTTCTTAATGCTGTAGTAGGATCTACTTCCTCTTCTTGCTGATCTTGATTCATTTCATCTTCTGGAGTGCTAGATTCCTCTAGCTGCCCCTCTTGTTCTAATTTCTCTTTGTCTTCAGACACTTTTCTCTTCAACTCCTATTCCTGATCAATGGACACAGGCCGCATCCGAATGATGGTATGAATTCTAAGGATACTAACGGCAATTTCCCCAGCTGCTTTAAGTGCATAATATTTAACTAAAGTAGGGTCAATCACCCCTAAATCCATCATATCCTTCACTTCTCCAGTGTTAAAATCCAACCCAAGTGATGAACAATCCTCACTTCTTTGGGCAGACTTCACTGCTTCTATTTTCTCAAAAGGATTATATCCGGCGTTGATTACCATCTGTGAGAAGGGTTTCTGTAGGGCAGCAATGACCGCATCAATCCCATATCCCACCATTCCCTGGATTTGGGACCGCCACTCCTCTATCTTAGAGGCAATGGCTATTTCTGTGCTTCCTCCACCTGAAACAATACCACTCTTGATTGCAGCCTGTACAGATGAAGCCGCATCACCGGCAATCCGACCTTTCTCTCCAACAATCTCTGCAGTAGCAGCACCTACTAGAATCGTTGCTGTCGGCTTTCCCATCCCTTCCTGGATTCGGACCTTCTCACTTCGATCGTCAACAAGAAGAAGATTAGCTCCACCGATATAGACTTGTAAATCAATGGGCGATTTAAGTAAACCTGTTCGTTTAATAGGTTTGGCACTTACATGTTCAGCTAAACGTCTCATTTCTTGCTTCGAAACTCTATGTATAAGAACAATACCATGATCCGTACAGAATTCCTCAGCAAGAGGGTCACATGAATACTCACAGACCACTACGTTTATACCTAGTCCGTCAAGCTTACCTAGGTTCTGTTTAAACTCTTCCTTATTTTCAAGGAAGCGACGAAAACCAATTTCTGTCCCTAATGCTTCGTCATCAATGCCTTCGGGTCCAAGTCCATCCTCTAATACTAGAATCCTTGGATTTTCGATCAGACGAGGCATATGCCGTGAAACCGGAAGTCTATTAAGCAGAACTCCCTGAAAAACCTCACTCTCTTCCCCTTCATAGGCTTGAATCGAATCAGATAGCCGCCAGTCCGGTGTCAGCAATTGATCCATCCCGGCTAATTTTGCACCTTCTGTAACAAGCCTTGCGATGCTCTCATTTTCTCTAGCAGCAATATAAGCAACTCGATCAATTAACGGGTCATCAAGATCATCGATTTTTCTAGCAAGCTCACTAAGAACGGCTAATCCTTGCTCGACCCCACGTTGTATACCAGCAATCACTTGGACAATAGGGACGCCCTTCTCTACCTGGGCAGCCCCTTCCTGCACAAGTGCACTAGCCAGCACTGTCGCTGTCGTTGTCCCATCCCCAACCTTTGCTTGTTGAGCACTAGCAATCTTAATAAGCATTCTAGCAGCAGGGTGCTTGACCTCCATCTGCTCTAAGATCGTCACACCATCATTCGTAATGATCACTTGCCCATGCTCGTCAACGAGCATAGTATCTAGACCTTTGGGGCCAAGTGTTCCCTCAACGGCTGATGAAATTGCTCGAACAGCATTTACATTATTCATTAATGTGTTCAGGCGTTCATCGATATAAGGATGACTGCCGTCTCCACTTCGACTCATGCTCTAAGACTCCTTAAAAATCGATTCATGCATTGTTACCCACCGCTATAAAGCTTCTCAAGGATACGAGTAAGATCCTTCGCAAGGAAGTCAACAATTCCTATAGCCTTCCCATATTCCATACGGGTAGGCCCAAGAATTCCAACCGTACCCACTGGATTTCCATCTAAATGATAGGTAGCTGTAATAATGCTGCAGCTATTAATCACATCTTCCCTATTTTCCGTACCAATCTTGACCCGTACGCCATTACTGGTAGGGGCAAAATGCTTCATCAATTGCTCATTCGTATCCAAAAATTCAAGGATATTACGAATCTTATCTACATCCCTGAATTCAGGCTGCATCATAATATTCGTTGTACCTTTAAGTACTACCTTTTCCTCAGGTTCTGTTCCTCGAAAAGCTCCTTCTAGTAAGAGCAACGCTGATTGATAATTTTCCATAAGCCTCTGAAGTTCGCTACTAATTTCATTTTGAATTTTTTGTCGGACTTCGAGTAAAGGTAATCCCACCAATTTCGTATTCAAAAAGTTAACGAGACGTTCAATCTCATCAATCGGGATTCCTTCTGGAACTTGTATCGTTTTATTTTCTACCTTCCCCGTATTGGTAACAATGATCGCTACGGCAGAATGAGTAGAAAGAGGGACAATCTGTATATGTTTAAGCTTAGTATCTAGTATTTCTTCATGGCCAAGTACAATCGAGGTATAATTCGTTAGGCTCGACAAAATCGCAGCAGTGTGTTGGGTAATCTGTTCGAAAGCATAGTATTTATCAGCAAATAGCCGACGTACATACTTCATCTCGTCTTCACACAGATGAGTAGGTTTTAGCAAATGATCTACGTAATAGCGATAACCCTTCTGTGAAGGGATTCTCCCGGCAGATGTATGGGGCTGCTCTAGAAATCCCAACTCCTCAAGATCTGACATCTCGTTGCGAATAGTGGCTGAGCTATAACCTATATCTTCTCTTTTGGATATTGTACGAGAACCGATTGGTTCAGCGTGACGTATATAGTTGTCTACAATGGCATTGAGAATTTGAATTTGTCTAGCCGATAACATATACTCACCCCTTGTTAGCACTCTTAGTAGTTGAGTGCTAAAACCTTCTCATTAAAAATACCAAATCAGACAGACACTTGTCAACTCTCCAGAAACCGTACAAATACCTCATTTCCTAACGGTATTCCCTTATTCGTTAGGCAGATTCGATCCCCCCCACTACTAAGAAGCCCTACCTTTACCAAATCCTCGATTTGGCTGCCAAATACCTCATCTAGATCAACCACGTACCTGCTCTTAAATTCCTTCCTCGATACACCTTCCATTAATCGAAGACCCATGATCATAAATTCTTCCATGGTCTCCTGTTTCGTCACCGGAAATTCTTCTATACGAGGAAGTCCTTTTTCTTTAACAAGCTTCAGATAATGAGTAATTGGGCCAGCATTTACATGTCGTCGGCCATTCACATAACCATGTGCACCAGCACCTATCGCATAATAGTACTCATTTTTCCAGTATGTTTTATTATGCCTACTTTCATAGCCTTTTTTAGCGAAATTACTAATTTCATATTGATGATAGCCATGCTTATCCATTTCATTACGGACCAAATCGTACATAGCGACCTCTTCTTCCTCTAATGGAAGCTCTAACTGATTTTTTTCATACAAAACATGAAACAACGTATTTTCTTCTACCTTGAGACTGTAGGCAGAGAAATGCTGCAACCCCAGACTAAACGCTTGATTCAATGTATCTTGAAATCGTTCTACTGTTTGTCCAGGAAGGCCAAAGATGAGGTCAATGGAAATGTTATCAAAACCAGCAGTCTTGGCATTCTTAATACTGTGATAAACTTGCTGCGCATCATGAATTCGGCCAATTCGTTTTAATAGTTCATCATCAAAAGACTGAACCCCAAAACTAAGACGATTCACTCCATGATCTCTCATTATTTTTAGCTTTTGCAGATCTGTTGTTCCAGGATTAGCCTCCATTGTAAACTCAATGTCTGATGATTGAAGTGGGAGGCAGCGATTAACAAATTGCAAAAAGTAATTCATCTGCTGAGCATTGAGAAACGTAGGTGTACCTCCCCCAACAAAAATTGTTTTAATCATTGTAGGCGGTGTAATTTTCACTGTTTCTTCTAGTTCTGCCTTCAAGGCATCTAGATAATCCCACACAAGCTGCTCGTTCTCGGTCACAAACGAATTAAAGTCACAATAAAAGCACTTGTTTGAACAAAAAGGGATATGAATATAAATGGAATGGGGCATTGATGTAAACCTTCCTTTTCTTCAGAGCAAAAACTGCCCCTTTTTACGCAAATAAAAATGGGTTCACTTTATCATTTGAAAAAAGGCCTGGCAGATTTGCCAAGACCTTTAAATAACTTATTTTTTATCCATTTGAAGTACAGCCATGAAGGCTTCTTGTGGAACTTCTACATTCCCAACCTGCTTCATCCGCTTTTTACCTTCTTTTTGCTTCTCAAGCAGCTTTCTCTTACGAGAAATGTCTCCCCCATAGCATTTTGCTAACACGTTTTTACGCATAGCTTTAATGGATTCTCTTGCTATAATTTTCTTACCAATTGCAGACTGTATAGGAACTTCGAACATTTGCCTTGGGATCAATTCTTTGAGCTTCTCACAAAGAAGCTTACCACGGTTATAGGCACCATCCTTGTGGACAATGATCGATAATGCGTCGACAATTTCAGCGTTCAGTAGAATGTCCATCTTAACTAGATTGGATTTCTTATAGCCGATTAGTTCGTAATCGAAGGAAGCATATCCCTTCGTATTCGATTTTAACTGGTCAAAGAAGTCATAAACAATCTCAGCTAACGGAATTTCATAGATTAATTGAACACGATTCGTATCAATATATTGCATATCCATGAAATCCCCACGTTTTCCCTGACACAGCTCCATAATGGCCCCGACGAAATCTTTAGGCACCATAACAGAAGCCTTCACATAAGGTTCTTCTACAAAATCAACAAACTGCGCTTCTGGCATTTTGGAAGGATTATCAATATCGAAATGTTCGCCATTGGTCTTCGTCACCTTATAAATAACACTTGGTGCTGTTGTAATCAAAACAATACCAAACTCACGCTCAATCCGTTCTTGAATAATTTCCATATGCAAGAGACCAAGGAATCCACAGCGGAATCCAAAACCTAATGCTTGCGATGTTTCTGGTTCATATTGTAAGGAGGCATCATTCAATTGAAGCTTGTCTAATGCATCCCGGAGATCATTATATTCTGATGTATCTACAGGATAAAGACCACAGAATACCATAGGATTAATTTTACGATAACCCGGTAGCGGTGCTGTAGCTGGATTCTCCGCACTTGTTATAGTGTCCCCTACACGCGTATCCCCAACCGACTTAATACTTGCTGACAGGAATCCTACATCACCTACTGTTAACTCTTCCACTGATCGAGGGAATGGTGCGCAAGCACCTACCTCCGTTACCTCGAACACCTTACCCGTTGCCATCATCTTAATTTTCATACCCTTGCGGATCGTACCATTCACGACTCGAATGTTAGCAACAACCCCACGATAGGCATCATAATAGGAATCAAAAATAAGAGCTTGCAATGATTCGTCCGGATCTCCCGTTGGAGCAGGTACCTTCTGTACGATTTGTTCTAAGATCTCCTCAATGCCAATTCCTGCCTTAGCAGAAGCAAGAACAGCGTCACTTGCATCTAATCCAATGACCTCTTCTACCTCTCGCTTCACCCGATCTGGCTCAGCGCTAGGTAAGTCGATCTTATTAATGACTGGAACAATCTCCAGATCGTTATCTAAAGCAAGATATACGTTCGCAAGTGTTTGAGCCTCAATGCCTTGAGCAGCATCCACTACAAGTAAAGCACCTTCACAAGCAGCAAGGCTTCGTGAAACTTCATAAGTGAAGTCTACGTGACCTGGTGTGTCTATCAAATGAAGAATGTATTCCTCGCCATCCTTCGCCTTATAATTTAGGCGAACGGCATTCAATTTGATCGTAATCCCTCGTTCTTTCTCTAAATCCATTGAATCCAAAAACTGATCCTGCTTTTCTCGATCTGACAAAGCACCTGTAAACTCTAATAAGCGGTCAGCAAGTGTTGATTTTCCATGATCTATATGAGCTATAATTGAGAAATTCCGTATCCTTTTTTGTCTTTCTCGTCTATCCATGTAAGCCAAACCTCCCGATGGAGAAAAATGCACTAATAATCATTATATCAGGGAAGACATAGAGTAGCAATCAAGAAGCATCCAAAAAAAGAAAAAAAGCGCTATTCCTAGCGCCCTTCTACCCATATGATCATCCCTTTGACAGTGGTTGTGATCCATCCACCAAGAGTATTTCCAGTGATACTCATCCAGTTTTTCCTTTCTGGGACGGTTATTATACCTTGATCCTGAAGCTGGTAGTGCCTACCTAATACAGTCATCTCCAGTTTTCCACTTTCTGCCCTTGCTATGTGGAAGGCCTCCGATGAGCTTCTCATCCCGTCTACCCGCTGTATTCCCTCTTCAGCAAGATGAATCCCTCCCAAAACCAAACCCGACATTACAGTGACTAGTATTAAAAACTGGATTCGCCATTTCATAAGAAATTGTTCTCTCCTTAACTCTAATCAATGGGTATACGCTGTTACATTCATCATATCAATCGCCTCATGCAATGCCGCATTTAATCCATTTGCAATGATATTTCCCATATCCTCAACGAATTCATCTACTTCTTTAGGGGTTACAATTAAATTATGGCCTAAAGGCTGAAGAACCTCACGAATTAACTGTCTTTTCTCTTCTTCTGGGAGAACTCCAACAAGTCCCATAATCACACGTTTTCCCTCATCTGTGGGCTTATCCTCTTCCCTATAAGGCTTCGGTCTACCAAACAGACCAAATCCAGAAGGGGTTAGTTTTTTTGCTGGAGGAGGAGTTTGGTTTTCCTTCATCTCCCTTCCCATATGGGAAAGCACATAATCAATCGTATCACTTGCAATCGAAACAGCATCCACAACCGTTGGAACTCCAATCGCAATCACTGGAACTCCTAGCGCTTCTTTCGTTAATGGCTTTCTCTTATTCCCTACACCCGAACCCGGATTAATTCCTGTATCCGATATTTGAATGGTTGTATTCACTCTTTCTAGCGCACGAGAAGCTAACGCATCCACTGCGATAACAAAGTCAGGTTTTGTTCTTTCTACAACGCCATATACAATTTCACTTGTCTCAATTCCAGTAATACCAAGAACACCTGGTGAGAGTGCACTGACAGGTCGATACCCCTCTTCGACTTGATCAGGCATTAATTCGAAGAGATGACGTGTAACAAGCAGATTTTCCACTACTATAGGCCCTAAGGCATCAGGAGTAACGTTCCAATTGCCCAACCCGACGATAAGTGCCTTAGCTTTTTGATCAATTCCTAGTTCCTTTAAGAAGCCAGCAAAGCCCCGTGCAAACTCACCAGCTACCTGATTTTGTAGTTCACTGTCCTTACGCCTTAGTCCAGGAGTCTCCAAGGAAATATACTTTCCAGGGAGCTTCCCAATTTGTCTAGAGCCCTCCTCGTTATGTACATGAACCCTTGTGATCCGAATCCCATTCCGATCTTTAATATCTAAGCTTACACCTGGGATTTCAGAAAGCCCTGATCTCTCACTAACCATTTGATGAGCTTCAAGGGCTAAATCCGTACGAATAGAATAGTGATCAAGATCTAATGAGTCATCCTTATTAATCTTCGTCATTTTCACTTCCCCCTTTTTCTTCCAGTATTGCTCATGTTCATGATTTTTATGATTTGAAATTTCTATGAACAAAGATACATTTTATTGAACTCACTTATTGCAATTCTATCTACCACATGATAAAATATTTTCTGTTGCTAACCTAAATGCTTGTTTATGGATTGCACCAAGGAGGTGAATCTAATGCCAAATATTAAATCCCAAATTAAGCGTACCAAAACAAATGAAAAGAGACGCCAACAACGAGTTGCTCAGAAATCTGCACTTCGTACTGCTCTTAAGGGTGTTGATGTAGCTGTTTCTACTGGAGATGCTGCTGCAACACAAGTAGCTTACAGATTAGCTGCTAAGAAGCTTGACAAAGCTGTAACTAAAGGGCTTATTCATAAAAACGAGGCTGCTCGTAGAAAATCTCGTCTTGCTCAAAAAGCAAATGGCGTAACTGCTTAATATAAAAGGTACTTATTTCCCGTAAGAATGCTTGGTTGTTTATACTAAACATTTTTACGGGATACAAAAAAGCTTTGTCAGCTAACGACAAAGCTTTTTTTGATCTCATAAATTATTATCCCTTTTTAAGCTTTCATAAGCTCTTCTATTCTCATCATAAACAACTCAATAGAGAGAACCTTATCAATTCCCCCGGTTTTGATTCGATAATCTTCCTCGGCTATATACATAAGAATCCCTCGTAAGGACTTCTCACTCATTCTTTTCGCTTTTTCCATGGCTAGTTTCACGGGATAGGGATGAACACCCAGGATGGAAGCCATCTGCTGTTGTGAATATCCTTTGGCTGCTAACTCCTTGACCTGTAGCATTAACCGAAATTGTCTAGCCAGCAGGCTCAAGATGGCTAAAGGCTCCTCTTTGTTTTTCAATAGATCATAGAAAATTCTTAAGGCACGATTAAGGTCTAGACGTGTAACCTGTTCGATCAGGGCGAATAGGTCCTGTTCAAGTGTCCGAGATGCTAACTGATAAATAGTCTCCTCAGAGATCCTTCCTTCACTACCGACGAACAAGGCCATTTTCTCAATTTCCTGCCCTAATCGTCGCAAATCATTCCCTATAAACTGGATCATTAACTCTGCGGCCTGTTCGTCAAGTTGTGCCTTACTTTTTTGGGCTCTTCGAATCACCCAGGAAACAAGCTCTTTATCTTTGATTGGGAGGAAGGGGAGGACTGTCCCTTTTTCCTGCAGCTGTTTAACCAGTTTTTTTCTTTCGTCTAATTTCTCGCTTGTCGAAACTAGAAGAAGGACTGTTGATTCCATTGGATTTTGCAAATAATTTTGCAAAGTCTCCAATTCATGCTCAACCCCACTTGTGACCTTAAGTCCTGTTAGGAAGTAGGCTCTGTTTACCATAACGATTCTTGTTTCCCCCAAGAAAGGAGGAGTCTCTGCATCCTGAATCGCTACCTGTATGGGTGTTTCCATCATATCGTAAACACTATAGTTAAATTCCTCAGTCCCTGCTTCTAATACCTTTCGCTTCAAATACTGTATGAATTCATACAGTAAATATTGTTCTGTCCCATATAATATATAAATAGGCCGAATAACCCCTTGGCCTATTTCCTTTAGTGCACCACGATAATCCATTTTTCATTTCACTCCTGGCCTCAAGCATACCCTTATCATACAAGATTGTCTTTACTAAAAAAAGCAAAACCGCTGTCACGTTTGATCAGCGGTTCTAATAGTATCCTTATGCATATATGTAAACGCCCGACCACTCATCCCTAGGCGATCGCAGCCGGGCGGGAAGCAAAGGTTACTTTCTTACTCCACTATACGCTAGGATTATTCTTTTTGTTCCTGTCCCTTTGTAAGATTTATCCTCCAACGTTCCACTCCATTTGGTAGATACAACTCATAAGTGAGTTGTTGGTTATCCAACCAATGAATTTGAACCTGCTGCACCGGTTCGAATTGGTGCCCCTGATAAACCATCACTCCTTGTGAATTTTGCACTATCACTGACTGGTCTAATATAGTTGCCGTTTGTTTTCCACCTGGAGAAGGATATTTAATTCCTTGACGGGTCACTTGTTGATTGGTAGAGCCTGCTCCTGCTACTGATCCTCCTCCACCACCCGCCATAAGAACGCTTGGGTGTTGAAACTCCTGATCCAACGGATCCTGCAATGACAGGGTATAACTCTTCATTGCTGGAGCCATAGCGACAGAACCGTGATCCTTCATCGTTGTGTCTGGTGCTGCCACAATAGAAGGTAACTGCTCAGGTAAGGCTTGCTTCGTTTCAACAGAGGCACGGTTAGGCTTCGCTTTTTCTGTATTACTCAACGCTATATTTTCTTTACTTTTCCTATTTACTTCTGCATCAAGTGCCATTTCATTAGTTGAACCTTTCTCTGACGGTTCTTCTTTCATTTGAGTTTTTGTCATTGGTGCTGGAGACGAAGCTATGTTCTTCATTTCCGTATCTGGTTGATCTATCCTCTTCTCTACTTGCTCTGTTGGACTTGAATGATTGATAGTGGAATCCTGTTCTTTTATTGCTGTTGTATCTTTAGTTGGAGATGCCTCCTTATTCAAGCTGAAACCTTCACTTTTTTGGGCTGCTATCACATTTTCAGGGTGAGAACCTGGTTTATTAGGTATTTGTGGATTTGTCCAAGGCCATAGAATGGCAGCTACCAGAACAGCTGCAGCGCTACTCCCTAATGCCCAATACATACCCTTAGATATTTTTCGTTCCTCTTTTTTAAACAATTCAAGCGTTGGTGCTAATTCATTATTCATTCTTGGTAGAATGGCATCAACCAAACTGAAAGGTAGTTCTACTTCAGGGAGTGTTTCCAAATCCAAAGAAAGCTGCCTAAATCGATCATTCAATTCACGGCATTCGTTACAGGTAAAGAGATGATTTTCTAATTGATGAAATTCTTCTTTGGTTAGATCTCCGTCTAAATTGCGCTGCATAAGCTCCATCACCTCAACACACCTCATATCCGAACACCACCTTTCTGATAATCTTGAAGAAGGCCCTGCAATTGCTGCCTGGCTCTGAATAGGTGTGATTTTACTGTATTAATAGGTAATTCTAGGGCTTCTGCAATTTCTGCATACGAGAAATCCTGAACATATCGTAAAACAATCACAGATCTATGGTGCTCTGGCAGACGATCAATGGCTCTACGAATTTCAGTTGCAGTATCCCCTCTCTCTACTTCTCCCTCAACATCCGCTGGATCTTGTAAAAGGAGGTCATGTTCATCAATCGATACCGTTTGTTCTCTCTTTTTACGGCAATGGTCAATACAGATATTCGTTACTATTCGCTGGACCCATGTAGAGAATTTGGCTTTCTCTTGATAGGTATGAATTTTATTGTAAATTCTTATCAATGCTTCTTGTGCAGCATCTAGTGCATCCTGCTCATTCTTTAATATATATATAGCAGTTCGATACACTGGTTTCTCTATATCCCTTAATAGCTGGATCAAGGCGTCGCGATCGCCAGATCTGGCAGCTAATAACAGGCCCGTGTCTATCACTTACATTTCCCCCTCTCTGTCCATTATTGACGTACGAATGGTCCAGATTGTTGCCTAAAGGGATAGATATTTAGTCCCCTTTTATTTATCTCTATTGTAATGGCTCCCTGTTGATCAGTACGGTAGATCTTACTTTCAACCTGTTCTAATGCTTGTAACGTCTCCTGGTGGGGATGTCCATAACGATTCTTCCTTCCCACAGAAAGAATCGAAATGGCAGGGCGTAGGCTACTCACCCACTCTGCTGTCGTGGAGGATCGACTACCATGATGCCCCACCTTAAGCACATCAATCGACTCAGTAGGAAATTGCTTCCAGGCAAGAAGATTAGATTCTCCTTCTTTCTCTAGATCCCCGGTAAAAAGAATACGGTGCCCATAGGCTTGGAGCATCAAGACGATTGAATGATTATTGTCACTGTCGGTAATAGGCGATTCTGGTGGATTCATTACTGTCCACGTCACCTCTTCCCCATCCCCCCAACTCCATCCTCTTTTGGCCGAATAAATCGGTATATGATGATTCTCTAGAAATTTCAACAAATCTCTTTCCTCTATGGTTGTTGGTGTCTTTCCATTTCTAATGAAATTCCTGACAGGCACCTTCTTGAGGATCGACAACATCCCGCCGATATGATCAAGGTCCCCATGTGTGGCGACGACAAAATCTAGATGATTAATTCCTCTCCACTGAAGAAAAGGAATGACAACGCCCCGACCCGCATCATAGATTCGTTTAGTAGTAGTATTCATCCCGCCCGCATCAATTAATGTTGTCTGTGTTTGAGTTTCAATGACAATCGCATCCCCTTGTCCTACATCTAAGAAGGTAACGGTCACCTTATCCGAACCCTCGAACAAGTGGAAGGCTGGCCAAACACTAATAATTGAAAGCAAAATCATCCATAAAATCATTCTCTCTTTCATTATCCATAATCCGTGAACAAGAACAATGTAATATACAGCCAACCACCATAGGGACGGTTCTCTGATAAAACAATCGGCCCAGGAGAAATCCGAAATCTGAATAAGTATTTCGGACATCCATCGATAGACATGGTCCAAAATTCGGCTAAGCAAATAACCTAGACCTGGGTGAAACATCCCTAATCCTAAAATCAAGAAGCCTATTGGAATGAATAGGAGTGAATACAAAGGAATAAATAGGAGATTTACGAAGAAGGAAAGTAGAAAATAGTGGTGAAAATAAAAAATTGAAAAAGGATAAGAACAAAGCTGCGCTGCCATACCAACTGATAAATAGGTGCCTGCCTTCGTACCTAGAAATTGTAGAGCCGTACCCAGCCTGGAACTAAAATAGATGAGTCCCCAAACACAACCAAATGACAATTGAAAGCCAACATCCCAAAGTTGATAGGGATCCCATACTAACATACAAAAAAGGGCTGTACCCCAAACATTAAAGGTATCGGTTGGTCGCCTAAGATAAGATCCTGCAAGAATAATCGTGGACATAATACCAGATCTAACAATCGATGGAGTAGCCCCTGCAAGAATCACATAGAATGGGATCAACACCCCTGTGATCATAACCGCCGTTTGCTTAGATACTCCCAATAGCTGAATAAGAAAAAGCAGTGAAACACTCAGCACCGTCATATGTAGACCAGAAATAGCAAGTACATGTGCAATTCCTGTTTGCTTGTAGATATCCGACATTTCCGGATCAAAATCTGAACGAATTCCCAAAAGCAAGCCTTTCATTAAAGGAGCTAGCTCTGGTGAAAAATTTTCTTCTGTTACATGGATGAGATCGTCCTGCCAATTGTTTAAGATCTTCCTAGGTGAATACCATGGAGCTGGATGAATTCGCACGGAAGAAAGAGATTCTACTTCCACAATCCAATGAATTCGTTTGAAGTAAAGAAACTTTCGGTAATCAAGTGCACCTGGATTCCCCGCCATCTCCGGCTCAAGAAACCGCCCACGGAAGGAGAGTATTGATCCAGACTTAAGTTCCTGAATTTGATTGTCAGAGGGTGTTCTTCGTTTAATTCGACATAATACCTTCTCTTGAATCGCTTTTCCATTCACATTATTGATTTGTAAATCCAACTTAATGAGATCACCAGTCTGCTCTACACCAGAAATAACCTCTCCAACAATTTTTGCCTCTTGCTTGGTTGATTCCATTTGAGTTTGATTGGATAAATCATTAGCAACGTAGTAGTAGCAGCCTAACAGAAAACAAGCCATAAGCCAATATTTCGATTTGTTTAGAAACTGCCCAAACCTTGTTAAGCACAGAAGAATATAAATAATCAGTAAGAACGCTAGCCACCAAGCATGATCAATGAATAGTTTAGCAAGAACCATTCCTCCCAACAGAAACACTGCAGTCCAATACATTGGCCGTTCCTGAATAAAATTCCCCTCCTCCCTTTATATACTTTATTATCAGTATATAAAGCTTACCTTCATAGGGGAAGCGATAGAAAAAGGCCTTTCCGACGGAAAAGCCATAAAAAATCATCTTTTAAGATACTTCTCTTAAAGGGTCCTGCTTTGGTTTTGCTTGATATTTTCCAATGATAATCACCAGAAGCAATGTAATCACTGGTATGATATGCTCCGCAAAAGGAAATGCAGTGGCAAGCGTATGACCAACTGCCTTATCATGAAGAATCATTTCTCCTGCTGTATAGCCAAGCAATGCAGCTCCAATTGTTACGATTATCGGGAATCGATTCATTAGCTTCATAAGCAGCTGGCTACCCCAAACAATCAATGGAATACTTAAGGCCAAACCAATTCCAATCAGAAGCATATTTCCTCCAGCAGCTCCCGCTACTGCAACCACATTATCAAGACTCATGATCAGGTCTGCTAGTATGATCGTTTTGATAGCTTCAACAATATTTGATCCACTTTTTAATTCCTCTTCTTCTCCCTCTCCTTTAAGGAGTTTTATCGCAATCCAAAGAAGAAGAATGCTTCCAAGCACCTGCAGAAATGGAATCTCTAGAAGCCACACCGCAATAAAAGTTAATACCACCCTTAAAATAATAGCTCCAGCACTTCCCCAAAAAACAGCTTTCTTTTGCTGTAACTTTGGAAGATTTCTACAAGCTAGGGCAATAACAACGGCGTTGTCACCACTTAGAACAATGTTGATGAACATGATCTGAATTAATCCAATAATAAAATTGCCCTCCATCACTTTCTTCCCCCATTCATAAATAAAATAAAAGAGACCTTTGCTTTATCTAAATGGAGAATAATCCCCAATTAGATCAAGCAAAGGTCTCGCGAAGCACATTGTACCTACAATACCGGGAATCTTAAATTCCGAAATGACGGCAATTGTATCAAGAACCATAAGGTTCTTGCAGCTACTCCCCTTTAGCTAAATCAGCTATTTCTAACTTAGAAATATTATATCATATTCCTGTGTACCTTAAAACAAAAAATAATACAGAACGTAACCCACTTAGTAAAAACTGGGATAACCAGTTATAAATAAAAAAGGCTGCAATCGGTGACAGGTCAATCATCCCAAGTGGTGGAATAATCCGCCTAAAAACTGCTAAATAAGGCTCCGTAATGTTGTATATAAATACAGCAATTCGATTCTCCTGAAGCTGTGGAAGCCAAGACAGTAATATCCGACCGATTAAGGCAAAATAGTATAACCTAATCAGTAGGTTAGCGCCTTCCATGATCGTATTCATTATTGACACAGTCAACGCATTAATCCTCCATAATGTTTTTAATATCCATTATTATACTTTCTTTTTCTTTAAAACAAAAGGGGCTTTCGTTTATTCTACTACTTCTCTCACAATTCCCTCCGGTGGAACATACTCCACTAATTGTCGAAAGGAAATTCCTTTTCGTTCCATTAATTGTTTTACCTTGATATCATCCTTACTATACGGTCTGTGATACACGATTTCTGTAACCCCACTGTTGGCTAAGAGATTCGCGCATACCCAGCATGGTTGGTCGGTTACATAAACCGTTGCCCCTACGCGATCATCACGATCTGTGAAAAGAAGCAAATTTTGTTCGGCATGAATCGTTCGGGTGCACCTCTCCTTCTTAACCAACTGGCCATCTTCTTCCTCGTAATTTTGTACAAGCATACAGCCCTCTTCATAGCAATCCCCTACACCCATAGGTGCACCGTTATAGCCACTCCCTAGAAGCTTTTTGTCTTTACATAATACAGCCCCAACAAAACGCCTAGGGCAAGTGGCACGAGTTGATGCCATATAGGCCATATCCATAAAATATAAATCCCAAGATTTTCTCATTCCTGACTCCCCCTATTTAAACAATTAATCGTTGCTTTTCCCCCTTCTTCTCGGGAGGTATGATACATTGATTATAGAGGAAAAGCATGTTAAAGTTTAGTCTGTACTTATTTTCTAGGGAAAAAGGAGCTTTATTATGTGTGGATTTGTTGCTCTTTATAATATAAAAAACCATCCGGTATCCACTGAACATCTCAAAGATATGACAGATATCATCACTCACCGTGGTCCTGATGATACTGGAATTCATATTGATCAACATGTCGGTCTTGGCTTTCGTCGACTTAGTATTATTGATCTAGAAGGTGGTAAACAGCCTCTGTCGAATGAAGACGGGGATATTTGGATCGCATTTAATGGAGAAATTTATAATTACCAAGAACTACAGAAATGGCTTAAAGAGCGCGGTCACCATTTTAAAACAGAATCGGATACAGAAACCATTGTACATCTATACGAAGAGGTCGGTTTTGATTGTCCTAAGCATCTACGTGGAATGTTTGCCTTTATGATCTGGGACCGAAAGAAACAGATCTTATTCGGCGCCCGTGACCACTTTGGAATTAAACCCTTTTATTGGACAAAAACAACGGATACCTATGCGTTTGGCTCAGAAATCAAAAGCTTATTAAAGGTTGCTGGAGTAAAGAAAAAGGTAAACACAACCTCCTTTTATCATTACTTAACCTTCCAATATGTTCCTGATCCAGAAACCATGTTTGATGGCATTCATAAACTACCTCCTGGCCATTCTATGATTATTAAAGATGGTCAGATGAATATAGACCCTTATTGGAATGTAGAATTTACTCCTGAACATAAACCTTTCTCCTATTATGTAGAGGGAACAAGAGAAATCCTGAAAAATTCTGTTGACAAACACCGTGTAAGTGATGTTCCCCGCGGTGCATTCTTATCTAGCGGAATCGATTCGAGCTCGATCGTTGCATTGCTAAGACAACATGAAGAAGTAAAAACATTTACGGTAGGTTTTGATATTCCAGGGTATAGTGAACTCGATATCGCACGTGAAACAAGCCAGTTTCTAAAAACGGATCATCATGAGGTGAAGATTTCAGCGGATCGATATCTAAGTGAGCTTCCTCGTCTCATTTGGCATCAAGATGAGCCGGTTGCCGATCCCTCAGCTA
Source organism: Bacillota bacterium (assembly GCA_035254305.1). Taxonomy (GTDB): domain Bacteria; phylum Bacillota; class Bacilli; order Aneurinibacillales; family RAOX-1; genus DATFAS01. The sequence continues at coordinate 5,686 of DATFAS010000032.1, read as the reverse complement.
TTGCCTTATATTTTGTAGCAGAGCTTGCAAGTAAACATGTAACAGTTGTACTATCCGGTGAAGGCGCTGACGAGTTTTTCGGTGGATACAATATCTACCGAGAGCCTCATTCGTTACGAATGCTGACAAATATGCCTTCATTTATGAGATCTTCTCTTAAGCAATTTGCAGGCCTTTTACCTGAAGGAACGAAAGGGAAGAATTTCTTCATTCGCGGTGCAAAATCAGTTGAGGAACGTTTCTTTGGAAATGCATTAATTTTTAGTGAGGAACTTAAAGAAAAGGTTGTTATGTCCAACCTCGGAACTGATCCTAATTATATTAGCCCGTATGATATCACAGCTAGTATTTATAAAAATGCTGCAAATTATGATGATGTAACTAAAATGCAATACCTCGATATTCATACATGGCTTCGCGGAAATATTCTCATGAAGGCTGACAAAATGACCATGGCTAATTCCTTGGAGCTGCGTGTTCCTTTTGTTGATCCGAAGGTGTTCGAATTTGCCGCCAAGATCCCAACGGAATACAAGATTGCGAATGGAACAACCAAACATGTTCTAAGAGAAGCTATGAAGGATATCCTCCCTTCACAGATTAAAACACGTAAAAAGCTTGGCTTCCCTGTTCCAACTCGTGTATGGCTACGTGGGGAATTCTATTCCTGGGCAAAGGAACTCATTCAGGATGCAGAAGTAGATGAATACATTAACAAGGCGTTCATTATGTTCATGCTAGACGAGCATAAAGAAGGCAAGGCCGATCACGGCCGTAAATTATGGACAATCCTAGTGTTCATGCTATGGCACCAAATTTTTATCGAAGAAAAATATTCGTTTGGACCATATGTCAGTCCGTTTATCGATACTAGAAGGAAAAACTTAGAGTCTATGAATATTTGTTAATAGGTTAGCGTGGGTTCTTCGGAATTCACGCTTTTTTAGTTAAATATAATAAAGCCAAGGATTAGAACAATCCTCGGCTTTATTTAATTATTGATTCATGCCTAATTTAATATGAATGAATTAGGATGAAAGGCATTTTATGTCTATTGAATTTTAAATTGTTTGGTAACCTCATCTAAATTTTGGGCTAATTTACTAAGAGATTCTGCATCCATGGAGATTTGGTGAGAGGAAGCGGCTTGCTGTTGACTAGCTGCACTTACCTGCTCGGCTCCAGCTGATGCTTCCTCCGTTATTGCAGATATTCCTTCAATACTGGCACTTATGACCTGACTCTTTTCCTCAAGCTGTTTCATAAATTGTGTCATCTGGTGTGCTTCTGTAACAACCTGTTCCATCGTATCATTGATAGTAGAGAAAACCGTACCAAGGTTCTGCACATAAGCCAATCCTTGGTTTATATCTTGCTGCTCTTTCTCAATAGAAGAAATGGCTTTTGTTGTTCTTTCTTGTGTTTGGTTGATAAGATTTTGAATTTGATTGGTTGCTATCGCCGTTTGTTCTGCTAATTGTCGAACTTCATCAGCAACAACTGAAAAACCTTTTCCATGTTCCCCCGCTCGTGCTGCTTCTATCGCTGCATTAAGCGCCAACAAATTGGTTTGTGAAGCAATGGAGTTAATGAGATCAACAATGCCAGTTATCTCTTTGGTTTTGGATCCAAGATCATGCATAAGTGATACATTCTCTGCTGATTGATCTTGAATTTCGTTCATTTTACGAATAGCAATTTCTGAATACTCACTTCCTTTTTTAGTAGCTTGTTGAGTCTCTGAGAAGGAATGTAACATTTCTGTAGTAACGTGATTGACCTCTTGAATCGTTTGTGTGGTATCTGTGACTTCTTGGGATATATCCTGAACTGTCATGGCAATATCTGAGGTACCATTTGCCAATTCTGATATCGTAATCGCTACTTGTTCAGACGCATCCTTTGTTTCACGGCTACTATATTCCAGAATTTCAGAAGAATGTTTTAAATGAGTAGATACTTCCTTAATATTTACGATAAGGCCATGCATGTTATCAATCATAAAGTTAAAATGATCAGCTAACGTACCAATTTCATCTTTCGTTTGAATAGAACTTTTAGTTGTAAGATCACCTTGCGCAATTTGCTGAGTTAATTGACTTAGACTTTGGATAGGCCGAACGAATCGACCAGCAAAAATAAAAATTGTAAATATTGTAAAGAAGAGGACTACACCCGCTGTTACGAAAGAAATTTTTGCAAGATAGCTTAATTGTTCGGTCGCTTCATTAACTGGTGCCGTTAGTACGATTCCCCAATCCATTTGAGAGGTCTTGGAATAAAAGGCATATTTGTCAATACCCTCAAATGAATATTCTACATGCCCTGAATTACCTTTTATAGCATTAATTATGGCTTGATTTAACTGTTCATTCTTAAGAGAGTGTAAATCTAATTTGAGAATATTGTCTTTATTTGGATGGGCAATAACTAATCCATCCTTATTGAAAAGATAGGCATAACCTGTTTTACCAAGTTTTTCTGAAGCAATTACTTCTTGTAACTTATCTACTAAAATAGTTGTTCCAGCCACTCCAGTAATTTGGGTATTACGATAGATCGGTGTAGCAATTACCACAACCAACTTCCCAGTAGCTTTAGATATCATGGGTTCACTAATCACTGTTTCCCCTTGGGAACTTCTTTTGAAATATTCTCGATCCGAAATATCTAATGTAGAATCTAGTGAAGTTTGGGTGTTTTTCCCGATCAAATCATTGGAGACAAAAACCATTTCAAACTCAGGATTCTTTTGGCTAAGTGATTTTAAATAACTAATCTGTTCGTTAGGTGAAGTTATTTGATTACTTTTTGCAAAAATTTCTACTGCTTTTTTTTCAGAAAGCACCCAATCATCAATTTTCGCTTGTAGAAAGTGTACTCGTATATTTGCCTCTGTTTGAAAATTGACTTCCAAAAACTCTTTAGCTTTCTGATGGTTAATATAAGCAATGATACCTAAAGAAAGAATAACGATAGGAATAAACACAAAGAGTAATTTTGATTTCAATGTTTTCATTTTTCTACCTCACAATCGTTTTAAAAACTTAAGTTTTAAACACATCAACCAGTTGATGAAGTTCGACAACTAAGGTATTTAGTTGTTGTGTGCTTACTGCCACCGTTTGCATTGAAGCTGTCGCTTCCCCAGTAGCCGTCGCTACTTGCATCGCATTACTTGAAGTACTTGCAATAAATGTAGCCAAATTGTAAATAAGAGAAACAATTTTATCAGACGTTGCCACTTCATCTTGTGTAACAATAACAATGCCTTCCACTTCTTCTACCGTAGATTTCACGGCACAAACTATTTGGTCTAAAACCTCCCCCGAGCTATGTACAATCGAAACGCCACGATCAACCTCCATTGTACTTTGATGACTTGCATCTACCGTTCGTTGAGTAGTCTCTGTGATTTTCTTAATGATCTCACTTACTTTCCCTGCTTCCTGATTTGAATGCTCCGCCAATTTACGCACCTCTTCAGCTACAACTGCAAATCCACGACCTGTCTCACCTGCTCTTGCTGCTTCTATCGCTGCATTTAAGGCCAAAAGATTCGTTTGATTGGCAATCTTAGTAATCGTATCATTAATGAGCCGGATTTCTTGGGAATGCTGATAAAGACTATTCATGAACTGTTCAATTTCAGTTGTCTTTTCTTTAATCAAGTTCATACGTGAAATGGCATCCTCAACCGTCTCTTTTCCCTGGAAGGCAATCTCTAACGTAAGATCAGAATTTGTTTTGGAACTAACTGCTTTTTTCTTGGCCATTTGAATCAAAGACGAAAGTTCAAGCAAGGCCTGGGAAACATCCTCAACATTGTGATTTCCTATTTCCGCATCGCGTACAACATCCTGCATTCTCCGTGAGATCTCTGTAGAAACATCTGTTACTTGTTGTGTAGAGGCTGCCATTTCCTCTGCAGCCATCGCCACTTCACCTGTGCTTATTTTTACCGTTGTTACAATATCAGTTAACTTTTCTAACATTTTATTGAAGGATTCTGTCGTTTGTCCCAATTCATCCTTACTAGTGACAGGCAGCCTTTCTAAAGTTAAATCACCATTGGAAATTTTAACTGTGTGATCTGCTAATTGGCTGATAGGAATAGACACTTTTCTTCCAGCAAACCATCCAATCCCAAGTGATAGAATAACGGCGATTGCCAAAATTAAGTACGTTATTTCACTTGTTTTTTCATATTCAATCGTATTGTTTTGAACAAGATGCTGAGCTTGTTGATCATAATACTGTAGAAGTCGGGTCAAATCATCACTGGCCTTAGAGAATGGAACCCCTCCCAATTTCAACCCTTCCACTGCTTCTTGGTATTTTTGCTCTTTAACTAGATTAATATTTTTCCTAACTCTGTCCGCAAATTGAGACCAGTTACTTTGAAATTCCTGAAACATACTTCTCTCGTCACTCGATAATTCTAGTTGACTATATTGCTCATTAATTTTTGTAATTTCATCGAGATTAGCCTCTGCATTTTTGGTTAAATCAGATTTTTGCATAAGGACACTTTGCAGCATTTGTACACGAGTGTTTTCTGCAAGCTTACTGATTTGGGCTATTGAACCAGTGGGCCTTAATCCTTTTTGAAAGATATTCACCCCATTGTTTTCCATCACCGAAATCGAATGAATCATAAACAAACTAAGCCCGATGAATAGAATAGTGATAAGAAGGTAAGAAAATATTACTTTTAATTTAATATTCAAGATTTATCCCTCCTTTCATATTTTTAAATATTTTTCCATCAATAGGAATCATTAAATTCGATTAGTCTATATTACCTACATACACCATAATTCATAATACATATTAGGTATAATTACCCAAAATATTCTTAAGTGATTACAATAAATAATAGTACAAAATACCCAAAACAAACAACAAAAAAGTAAAAATGTCACAAAAATACTATTTGAATTAAATGAACAACACCATATATCCCATTCATTCAACAAAATTCACAGACATTTCATAAATTAGACAAATAAAATTCACAGAATTATATTGTTGTAATAACAAAACACCCCCTCCAAAATAGTCCAAAAGAACCATCTTGAAGGGAGTGTCTAGTAGAAACACACAATCATTAATACCCTAGTATTAGTCTTCTAATTTTTCCTCATAAAAAAACCCATATAGTAGACAGATAAGTGTACTCTCTCTTTTTCGGTCTACTATAAGGGGACTAAATAGGCCCATTCACTCTATTTTTCAAATGAACTATCCTTGACTGGTACGTAGTGCTTGATCTAAGTCGTGTAGGATATCATCAATCGTTTCTAGGCCAATTGATAAACGAATAAGATCTGGTGTCACACCAGCCTTACGTTGGCTTTCTTCATCTAACTGCTGGTGAGTTGTACTCGCTGGATGGATGACTAATGATTTCGCGTCGCCAACGTTAGCCAAATGGCTAAATAATTTCAAGCTGTTAATAAATCTCTTTCCTTCCTCATTGCCGCCTTTGATTCCAAAGGTAAAGATTGATCCTGCGCCCTTTGGCAGGTATTTCCTCGCTAATTGATGATATGGATTCGTTTCAAGTCCAGGGTAGTTCACCCATGAAACAAATTCATGTTTCTCTAGGAAATCAGCTACCTTTTGTGCATTTTCTACGTGTCGTTCCATACGTAATGGTAAGGTTTCAAGTCCCTGCAAGAAG
>DATFAS010000031.1:0-14691 GCA_035254305.1 Bacillota bacterium | reverse complement strand
GAAGGGAGAAACGGATTGAAACCATTCATTTCAGCTTTTCTAGCTTTTTCATTTTTAACATTATTACCGGTAGTTGGAAGTGCGAAGTCCCCTTTTAGTGATATTGAAGGTCACTATGCCCAGAATGATATCAACCGCCTATTTAGTAAGGGAGTAGTTGGAGGTGTTAGTAAGGATCAATTCATGCCGGATAAGACGGTGACTCGATCTGAATACCTTCGAATGCTTCTCCATTCTCTACATGTGAAGCCGATCATTCAAGGTCCTGTGCCATTCTCCGAGGCAGTTAAACAGCATTGGGCCTCTAAAGTATGGGAAGAGGGGTATCGAAGTGGGATCCTGTTAAATACCGATTGGAGTTTGGTTGATCCGAACCCTAATCAAGAGCTTACTCGTGGTGAGGCTGCACTGTTGCTAGCAAGTGCACTGAATATGGATCTAAAGGGGAACCTATCCAATTCCTTTCAGGATTTATCGGCCGTTACTCCGGCAATGCAGCAGGCGATTCTTGGACTTAAAAGTATAGGTGTTGTATCAGGGATGACGATTGACACGTATGCGCCTAATAGCTTACTTACCCGTGGACAGGCAAGTATACTGCTGGTTAATACCCTTGACTATCGGGAGTCGCAATACAAGAAACGGATGAATCTTCAGGTCGTGATTGATGATCTAGTAGGTGAAGTGACTGCAGGGTCGAATGGTTCTACCCATGCTGTGGTGCAGGGGGAAGTGCTCGGTGTAGGTACTGAGATTCAAACGGGTAAGCAGTCCCATGTAACGGTGAAGTCCACGGATGGAGATACTCTCTACATCGGGCCAAACTCTCGGGTTACAGTGCAGCAATTGGATGTATTCCAGAAGACACAGAAGAAACATCAGGTTCAAGCCCAAGACATTCGTACTGTGGAAGATGCCATCCTCTTAAGAGGTAGGGCGGACGAAGCTGAAGTCGCATTGAATTGGCAAACGGATGAACCTGTTAATATCTATTCGATTTATCGTGCACGTAATGAAGATGTAGACGATAATAATGAACCCTATGTGAGTGACTCAAGTAGTACGGACTGGACCGATGAAGAACTTGAACCAGGTAATACTTACTCCTATAAGGTTATTGGTTTAGGAGAAGAGGAACAAGCAAAGAGTCAGCAGGTAAGCTTTGAGATCGTGAAGCAGGCTTCGTTTAAAGTGTGGACGGGGAGTGTAGTTGCTAAGGTAAAGAATCTGTTTAGCTCTGAATCGAAGTTTGAGGTAGAAACACCAACCGCTATTGCAGGCGTAAGGGGAACAACTTTCTCTGTAGATGTAGATTCTTCAGGAAAATCAAATATTGGGGTTTTCACTGGTGCAGTAGGTGTTCATAACTCTCAGACAACGGAACAGCAAACATTGTTAACAGCTAACCAACAGGCTACTGTTCCCACTCCTACTTCTAAACCTAATATAAGTGATCTTTCATTGGACAAGGTCAGTCCATTTGTTAAGGAAAGTGTAGAACAAATTGTTACCCAAGAAAAACAACACCAACAACAAGAGAACACGAAAGAGGATGAATTAAAGAGTAAATTCGAAGAAAAGGTTCTAAAAATGAAGAATCAGAACCCAGACCTAGTGAATCAGATTCTTCAACAGAGTAAGTTCGAGAAGCCGCCTTTGGCTCCAATAGAAGAGATAAAGAAACAACAGGAAAAGAAGGATACCGAACTATTAGACAATAGTATCCAAAATGCAAACCAGGTGAATAAACCACCTACACCTCAAAACTCCACACCATCACCTGTTTCGAATGGCGGTGCTGCGAATCATGCACCTGTGGCACTAGATGTTCCAGTTAAGAACTTGGTATTAGGAGGTTCATCAGTAACACTTACCGCTTCTGATTTGGCGAAAGATCTAGATACAGGAGATCAGCTTACAGTGGTTAATGCTACATATAGTACTGCTGGAATTGTAAATGTAGGTACGGCAAATGGAAGCTTAACGATAACGCCAATAGCAGTTGGCACAACAGTAATTACAGCTACGGTAGAGGATAGCCAGCATGCCAATGTACCCGTTCAAATGACTGTTAATGTGAGCACGGGTACGGGTACAATTATCAAAGCTGGTCAATCCATTGTACTTACGAATAACACGTCCCAACAAGACTCCGTACAATTAAATGTAAATGGTGTATATGAATGGGCTAATTATTTAAGTGATGGATCAGTACGGGATTATAATCAAGGAAGAGGTTTAGATATTTATATCGGTCCAGGTAGTAAAACTGTATTAACGAATGTAGGTACTTCTGATTCGTCCCTGGATGTGGGTACCCTAACCATTACATCTAGTTCGACTCCTGCTCTAGAGCATAAAACACTCCCAGCGGGAGGAAGTGTGATACTGGCAAATAAAAATATAGGGCCCGTTTTCCTTGATAATACAACTTGCATTTATGATTGGGTGCACTATTACGCAGATGGAACGATAGAAGCCTTTGGTAAGGAAAATGCGATTTACGGTTCTGAAATCGGGATTGCTGCTGGAGGAAAAGCAGTGATCACCAATACAGATACGAAGGAAAATGTTTTAAGTTTTCCTGCTGGGACAGTTACGATCACTGATACGACAGGTCCTGTAATAACGAAGGCCATCATTCCTGCTGGAGGAAGTAAACAATTAGTGAATACAACTTCAGAGGGAATTATCGTTGAAAATCCAAGTGGCGTATATGAATGGGTGAATCATTTGGCTGATGGAACAACGATCGTTAATAAAGAGAACGGATCAGGTTACAGTATCTTTATTGGAGCAGGGGAAAAAATAGAGATCATGAATACAGGCACTACGGATAATGTATTGAGTGTCCCTGCAGGCGATGTTACCATCAACGACTTGACCAACCCTGCAATAACGTATACTACAATCCCTGTGGGAGGAAGTATGCAACTAGTGAATAACTCTTCAGGAGGAATTCTTATTGCGAACTCAATTGGGCTTTGTGACTGGGTACGTTATAGAGCTAATGGGACTGTAGCACAATATAAAGAAGGTGCAAGTGATTTCAACATCTATGTCGATGCTTCAGAAAAGTTAGTAATCACGAATACGGGTACTACGGACCATGTGATAGGCGTTCCAACAGGTGCCTTTTCCATTACATCATCGACAACACCTGCTTTATCGAGGATCCTACTTGGAGGGACTGCTATTCACCTGAAAAATACTACGGATGATAATGTATCTGTGCTATTAGAAGGGAACGGCAGCTATACTCTATTAAAAAGTGATGGAACGATTGCAACTTCTGGAACCTATACGAAGGGTTCTTATATCTATGTTGGTATTAGTCAGACTCTAACACTCGTGAATACAGATACAGCAAGCTATAATATTTCAGTTCCTTATGGTGCCTTTACTATTTTATAGTTAGGAACATAATTTTTAAGGCTGTCGATCAAGAATCGACAGCCATTTTTCTAAATGTTGGTACAAATTCATAGATCCTGTCGAAATATATAGTACAATAGAAACAGAGATTTAAAGGGAAGGAGAAGTCAAATACCTTTCTATGAAACTAGGGACAATAGGACTATATATTTTATTTTTCTTGTTAACTGCAACGATGGTTTATGCTCAAGAGGATACTACTCAGCTGAAGATAGCTGTACTAGATACAGGGGTTGATGAAACGCTACATAGTTTGAATTCCATGTTTATTCCTGGATTGAACCTTGTTCAGCCTGGTAATACTCCTCATGATGATCATGGTCATGGGACATCCGTAGTAGGAGCTTTAGTTGGGGCTGATCAGGATAAGTGGAAGAGTCAGATCAAAATTATGCCAATCAAGGTCCTTGATCAAGATGCATATGGTGATCCGCAAACAGTAGCTGAAGGGATTCGATTGGCTGTGGATAAAGGGGCACGAATTCTGGTGCTATCATTGGCTGACCCTATTTATTCTAAGGAACTTGAAGAAGCCGTTCAATATGCCGAATCGAAAGGCTCCTTGGTGATTGCAGCAGCAGGGAATGATGGTGGAGATGTTGCCTATCCAGCTGCCTTCCCTACCGTTTTAAGTGTGGGTGCAGTGGATCATAATCAGAAGCTATTATCTTATTCGAATAAAGGACCGGAATTAAAAGTAGTTTCATTAGGCGAAAATATCGAAACGATCACAAGGGGTGGAAGAGCAATTCAAGAGTCCGGCACCTCCATGGCAGCTCCTCAGGTTGCTAGAGTTGCTGCAAAGGTATGGATTGAAAACCCTAAGCTTACCCCTTTTCAAGTTCGTCACATCATAGAAGCAACAGCGGATCCACTAGATAAGGAAGGATGGAATGCACAAACTGGTTTCGGGCTGGTTAATGAAATTCACGCAATACAGATGGCTATGAATCCCCCAGAAACGATTTTCACGCAAAATCATAGCTTCGAACAAGCAGCAACCATCTCAACCTCCTCACAGCTTCAGGGAATGTTGACTCCTGATTCTCCAGGTGATTGGTACAAAATACATATTTTAGACGATGGAATAATACATATTTATAATTCTAAGCCCAGCCATATGGTGTTGTACGGGCAAGACAAGGAATTAGTGATTGAAAATACAGGTGAGATAGACAGCGCAGTTAAAAAAGGAGTGGTCTATCTCTATATAGCAACTGCTAATCGTACAAGAGAACCATATCTACTAAACACAACATTTCATATTCAGCCTGAATCAATCTCCAATAATTATAGAGAAGATTCAGAAACGAAACCAGCAGCGGAGGATTTGCAGATCGTAGGTCGCTTTGAAGTACCCAACGATGAGGATTGGTATAGGGTGAGCTATCCTAGTGCTGGGAGGATACAAGTAAAGGTAACGACAGATACCCTTAGAATGGACCCAGTTTTAACGGTTGAAACAGCGAATCAGAAAGAAGTGCTTGATAATTCTATTGTAGAAGAAGGCAAGAGAATGGAGAGTATGGAGATGCCTATCTCTGCAGGAGAGATTTTCTTCCACTTACAAGACTACTATCATCATGCTGTTAACGGGAAGTATCAGTTATCTGTCCACTATACTCCAGATATGTAGAACCCAAACGAGAATAAATGGGGGAAGGTGCAATGGAATGAAAAAATGGATTCCACGAAGTGCTGTATCCATCGTTATATTTCTCATAATGATGGTATTTCAACAGATGAGCTTCTTTCAATCTGTTGAAAATTTGAGCAGTGATTTGCGGATGAGATGGTCTGATAAACAGCAAGCAGACCCGGGAATTGCCATTATAGGTATAGATGCCAAATCTCTGAATCAATTGGGTCAATGGCCCTGGAATCGCGAGATTCATACGAAATTCATCGAAGCCTTGGCTAAAGCCCAGCCGCGAGTAACAGTCTTTGATATTTTATTTTCCGAACCCAGTTCTAACGGGGCAACAGATGAAGAACTCGCGCAGGCACTAAAGAAGCTCCGTTTCCCTATCTTAGCGGAATATGGTGAATTCTCCCCCGCAGTTAAGAATAGACAATTACAAGTTCAGACCTTGGTTCAACCGATTCCTGCCCTACAATCTTTCTTAACCGGACATATTAATGTGATGCCAGATAACGATGGAGTAGTTCGGACGGGATTATATCGATTTAGTTATCAAGGGCAACCGATCTCTTCGATCGATCAGGTTGCTGCAGAGAGTTATTCGGGTTTTCCCATTAAAGAAGAGAAGTTCCCCATGGATTTTCTTAATCGATGGACCATTCCTTATGAGTTGGGGATGAACTATCCGGTTTATTCGTATATAGATATTCTCAATGGAGATGTCCCAGTAAAAAATCTCAAGGATAAGCTGCTGATTATCGGTCCTACGTCGAAAGGATTATTCGATCATTATCCTACACCGATTGGAAACGAAGTGAATGGAGTAGTCATCCACGCCTATATGATCGATGCGCTGCTTCACGATCGTTCTATCCGTCCGATTGGCTTGGAATGGGCGTTCATTCTGGCTTTTGTAATCATTGGCCAATGGGTAGCGAGGGCATGTTCAATGAGACTAGGAGTACCACTGACACTATTCCTTGCTGTGCTTTATGCCTTCCTATCCCTCTTTATCATGAATTACTATCATTTATATATAACTATTGTCGCACCCATCGTGGTGTTACTTCTATCCTATGCAGGGCATATCGGCTATAACTTTTTTAATGAACGTAAGGAGAGACAGCAGGTTATTCGATTGTTTGGCCGGTTTGTGGCACCGCAGGTTGTGGGTGAAATTATTCGTTTAGGGGAAGACAATATTAAACTCGGTGGCGTTAAGCAATATATTTCTGTGCTTTTTCTAGATATTCGTGGCTTCACTCCCTTATCGGAGAAGTTAAGCCCAGAAGAGGTTGTAGATGTTCTGAATAGTTTCTTCTCCGATATTACTGCCGCCATATTTAAACATGGGGGAACTTTAGATAAATTTATTGGGGATGCGGTCATGGCTATTTATAATGCTCCCTTATCCGTCGAGAACCATGAATTACAGGCAGTGAAAACTGCGATCGATATTCAGCGAAGTGCCCTTCAAGTACAGAAGGAAATTGAAAAGAAATATGGTCGAACGGTGGCCTTTGGTATTGGGATTCATTGTGGAGAAGCCGTTGTCGGTAATATTGGGGCTATGCAGCGGTTGGATTATACCGCCATTGGAGATACCGTCAATCTTGCTGCACGCCTAGAATCGAATGCTAAACCCAATCAAATTATTGTCAGCCAGCAAATATATGATCGATTATCATCCATGAATATAGACGAAGTAAACATGAATTCACTAGGAACGATCCAGGTGAAAGGGAAGAGTGAACCGGTTCACGTATATGAGGTGAACTATTAAATGATTCTCGTCAAAAAAAGGAGAAGATGATGCTTTTCTTACTTTTGGTGTTTGCGCACCTTCTAGCAGACTATTCCTTACAAAGCACTTTTCTGGCTACTATGAAAGGGAAAAATAATCTCCTCCTTGTAACCCATGCAGGGATTTGGACGGGGACCATTCTAATTGCTGCAACTTTTGCAGGGATAACTGTTAACTACTTTGATGTTTTTTCCTTATTCATTGTTCATGCGATTGCGGATTATGCAAAAGCTAGGCCTGTTGGTTTCTACAAAAGGTTGGATCCCTTAGGGCTTGGGTTAATGATTGATCAGATGATTCATATGCTTCAGATCATCTTATTTATGGCTTCGAAGGGGCTGCTCTAATAACTTCAAGAAGTGAGGAGGACCGAAAGCGTTGGAAAACGGAAACTATCAAAAAGAGTTAACACCAGAGCAAATATTACGTGTAATCTTCTCTTATGCTGCAAAAATTGCTAACGAAAAGAGCTTAGATCAACTATTAATTCTTATGGCGGATATGGGCAGAGATCTGATCGTAGCCGATCGATGTACCATGTGGTTAATCGATAAAAATCAAAATCAACTGTGGACGAAGGTCGCACATGGTGTGGATGAAATAAGAATTCCACTCCATTCGGGGTTAGTTGGCTATGCTATTTCAAAGAATGAATCCTTGATTATTGATGATGCTTATTTAGATTCACGATTTAATCGTGAGGTAGATAAAAAAACCGGATATTGCACAAAAGCTGTGATGGTCATTCCCTTCCAAAATAACAATGGAGAAATCATGGGAGCTTATCAAGCGGTGAATAAGATGACGGTTGATGCGGTTTTCACTCAGCAGGACATGGAGCATCTCACCCTTGCAGCATCCTATGCGGCTAAATCATTGGAAGCTGCCATTCTTCATCGGGAGATAGAAGAAACACAAAAAGAAATCATCTTTACCATCGCAGAAATAGGGGAGAGTCGTTCCAAGGAAACAGGGCTACATGTAAAAAGGGTGGCAGAATACTCCTATCTGTTGGCTTTAAAGTATGGTTTAAGTGAACAAGAAGCGGAGGTATTGAGAGTCGTCTCTCCTATGCACGATATTGGCAAGGTAGCTATACCAGACGCTGTTCTTGAGAAATCAGGGAAGCTAACGGAAGAAGAGTTTGAGGTCATTAAATCTCATACGAATATTGGCCACCAGCTTTTGAATAAATCACCACGCAAGCTGCTCCAAGCGGCGGCTATTGTGGCACATCAGCACCATGAGAAGTGGAATGGTAAGGGCTACCCAAGAGGGATTGCAGGAAAGGATATTCATATATTTGCTAGAATTACAGCGATCGCTGATGTATTTGATGCTCTTGCCAGTGAAAGGGTGTATAAACGGGCCTGGGAGTTAGATCGAATTCTCGCTTTATTTAGGGAAGAAAGTGGACAACATTTTGATCCGGAGCTTATGGATATTTTTATGGATAATCTTGATGAATTTCTATTGATAAGGGATGCTCATGTGGAACATTTCTAATCATTTCCAAGTATGATATAGAGAAAAGGGTGACCTAAAACCTATACTTGACAGTATTTTTAGTAAAATCTAAGATATTTAGTAGACAAAAGTTAAATAGAAAATGGGATCGCCGCATCACATCATGCCCTACCTAAGTGAAAAAAGCATGATGTTTTTATTTGTTTATAAATAGAGGGGGATGGCTTATGGCTGGTAACTGTTTGTTGGATATCCAAAAGAATCTTCGTGAGAAGGGGCTGTTGATTAGCTTTACAGGCCGTTTCACCCAGGGGATTATTGAGGAATTGGGGGAAGCGGTGAAGAAATATTTAGAGGCAGAAGATAAACCGATGAATGATGTTTTTCATATTTTTTCTATTTTTATCGAGCAAACTCAGAATATTAAAAATTACTGTCTCAGTAAAAGAGAGCAACCTTCCTTTGAACAAATTTCAAATTCCTGCATTGTAACCATTGGAAAATCAGAGCATGGGAATTCGATTTGCTCGGGGAATTTAATCGAAAAAGAGGATTCAGAGAGATTGCTGCAAGCGTTGGAGGAAATAAGAGGATTGGATAAGGATGGGCTAAAAAAGCTGTATAAAGAAAAGATGAGAAAGGATCCATCACCGGATCGTCTAGGTGCGGGCTTGGGTCTGGTTGAAATGGCTAGAAAATCTAAATTCCGTCTAGAGTACAGTATGATTCCCGTTGATGAGCATTTCTCTTATTTTACATTAGAAGCTGTGGTGTAGGAGGATAAATTAGATGGAAACATTAATGATCGAGGCAACCAAAAGTTCACCTAAAATCGAATTTAATCCTATCCAGCATGTATTAGCGATTAAAGGCCAATCCTATCCGGAAAATGCCTTTAAGTTCTATGAGCCCATCTTCTATTGGGTCGATGATTATTTGCAGGCTGTTGAAGATGAAGTCACGATCGAAGTAGACTTCGTTCTTCCCTATATCAATACAAGTAGCTCGAAGTGCATCATGATGCTGCTAGATAAATTCGAAGACGCCTTCCAGAATGGAAAAAAGATTAAATTAAATTGGTACTACGATAAGGAGAATGAAAGTGAATTAGAATGTGCCGAAGAATTTCAAGAGGATTTCTCCTTTCCCTTCCACATTGTACCAAGAAAAGGTGATTAATGAGGATGCATGAGAGTGGAGAGGGAACCTTTCAGAGAATCTATGGGCGAAGTATCTTTCGGGTGATCCTGATTGCCTGCATTACGATTATCTGTTCGGTTGTTCTAATTGGTACGTTATCCTATTGGATTACAGAGAAGGAAGTCGTCAGTAAACTAAAAACAAAGGATCTAGGCTATATAGCAGAATCGATTTCTTCCAAAATTGATGGGAGAATCAATCGGGCGAAGGAAACAGCTCTTATCCTTGCACGCGACCCCTCGATTATGGATTGGGTGAAAAGTGGGGAGAAGGAGCAGCTTCAAGGTGATGCTTCTATCCAGAAGGTGGTAGGTATTGCTAAGGATTATGACTATAGCAATACCTTCATCGTCAGTGCCATCACCAATCATTACTGGGCAGAGAATGGTAGGATCATTGAAACAATGTCTAAGGACAATCCAAATCACAAGTGGTTCTATGAGACACTCGAGTCTACAAGTCCGGTGAGTGTGCAGATTGATTACAATGATAGTAGGGATGATACGTTTGTCTTTGTGAATGCTGTCATGTCAGATGCAGGGCACCCCATTGCCGTTGTAGGTGTGGGATTAAGTCTGATGAGTATGGCAGAGGAATTTGACAAGCTGAAATATGGTGAGCATAGTACCCTTCGGATCATTGATGATTCAGGAAATATTTATCTTTCTGATCAACTACCAGAACGCGGAAAAAATATTGATCGATTTATACCAAATGAAGTGAAAGAGGGACTGCTAAATCATATACATAGTAAAGATACCTTTGTTACCCAGTATCAAAACCCGAATCATGAAGTAGTCGATTTGATTAGCTATCCGATTCAATCGGCCGATTGGAAGCTTGTGGTGGAGGTTCCTAGACAAGACACGGTATCCTTCTTAAATACAATTAAATTCAATACCCTTATTGCTACTCTTTTATTAATCCTATTTTCGGTCTTTCTTTTCTATTATATTTCAAAGTATTTAGCGAACCCTTACAAAAGGGCACTAGAAGTCAATCAAGAGCTAGAAAAAAAGGTGTGGGAGAGGACAGAGGAGCTTCATCATAAAAATCAAACCCTACTCGATAGTATCGATTATGCTAAACGAATTCAAGAATCCACTATGCCATCGAAATCGAAGCTAGATGATCTATTTCAAGACTATTTCTTGCTTTGGAAACCGCGAGATGTGGTGGGAGGGGACTTTTTTTGGGTTAAATCATTTGGTGAGGATTATCTTGTCGCTATTGGCGATTGTACCGGGCATGGGGTCCCCGGAGCTTGTATGACGATGATGGTGTTATCCATACTGAACCATGTTGTAACAGAGACCAATAAAGAAAATCCTGCATCTATTCTCAAGGAGATCAATAAAATGGTGAAGGAGATCTTGCACCAGGAGCATGCTGAAGCACTCACTGATGATGGATTAGATCTTGGCCTTTGTTATATTCACAAAGAAAATAGGATACTGCGTTTTGCCGGTGCAAAAACAGATTTATATATAAAAACTGAAGAACAACTCGAGGTAATCAAAGGAAACCGCAAAAGCCTCGGGTATCGTAGAACAAGGTTTGATTATGATTTTACCAATACCGATTGCGGCATTGTGGAGGGCCAGACCTTCGTGATGACAACCGATGGCTTCCTTGATCAAAATGGGGGCGAGAAAAACTTTTCATTTGGTCGAAAGCGATGGGAAGACTTGATTCGCCAGATGAAGGGAAGCTCTTTAAGCGATCAAATGGATTACTTTACCACACAATTAGAAGCCTATATGGGGAAAGAACCCCAGAGAGATGATATTCTGGTGATCGCTTTTCACCCTTAAGGAGAGGGGCAAGAAGGAAATTGGATTCAAATCAGCTGCAAGACATATTCCAGTATGAACAGAATGTTTTTGATAAATATAGGGATCGTCTGTGGGAAGAAGCGGAAAGCAATCCGCTTTGGCAGGATTATAAGGAACTTCTCACTCATTACGAGAAATTACTCAAGCTCTCCAATAAAATATTCAAAATTAGTGATATGCAAGGGAAGGTTCTGCATAAACGCGAGAATGATATTAAAAATATATTGGATCATTCGAATCAAGGATTTCTAACCTTTGGTGCGGATCTATGTATTGATAAAGAATATAGCCAGGAATGTCTTACGATTTTTGGGGAGAGAATTGCTAACCTAAACATCGCGGAGCTTCTTTGGGTGGATGAGGATCAGAGACGAGTAAATAAGGAACGGCTGGAGATGGTCTTTTCCACTTCGGATCAACTGCGGAAAAATGAGCTGCTAGCCCAGCTTTCGGAAATTCTAATGGTGAATGGGCGGTCTATACGGGCTAGATTTAAAATCATCCAATCATTCGAAAAGGATGTAGAAACTCAGATCGTGATGGCTATTCTTACGGATGTGACAGAAAGAGTGGCTTCAGAGGCAAGAGTAAGCTTCCTAAGCTATCATGATAGCCTTACCTGTTTGTATAATCGTGCCTATGTCCAAAAGGTAATCCCTGAGGTGATGTGTCCAGAAAATTTCCCCATAAGTTTAATTGTGGGAGATATGAATGGGCTCAAGCTAGTTAATGATGTATTTGGCCATGAACAGGGTGATCAGTTAATTGTCAATACGGCTAAGGTATTACAGAGTAGCTGTAGAGCACAGGATATTCTAGTCCGCTGGGGTGGGGATGAATTTGTACTCATTCTTCCGAAAACGGATGTAAACACTTGCCAGGAGATTATGAACTCTATCAAGCAGAAATGTACAACGTGTGAAACGGACCCGATTGAAGTGAGTGTGACCATGGGTAGTTCGACAATGAATAGCACTACGTCTAGTTTCTCCGATTTATTTCGGGAGGCTGAGTCGATCATGTACAGTCTCAAGATCATAGAAGGAAAAGAGCACCGTCAACGAGTCATCGCGAACTTCTTAGAGGTAGCAGAAAAAAGGTGCTTCGATATTCCAGGGCATATTGATCGGCTGAAAGGGATGGTTTACAATTTTGCTCCGATTCTAGGGATTGACGTATCATCCAAAATGATGCGGAACCTGCTTCTTCTGGCGGAGATCCATGATATAGGTAAAATTATGATTCCACAGGATATTTTGGGCCGAAAGGGAAAGATCACAGAGGAAGAATTTGAGATTGTTAAAGCCCATAGTGAGGCAGGTTTTCGCCTGGCTCAATCCATAGGTGAAATGGAAGTGGCTGAAGCCATTCTAGGTATGCACGAATGTTGGGATGGAACAGGGTATCCTCAGGGGTTAAAGGAGCAGGAGATCCCCTATATGGCTAGGATTATGTTTATTCTAGACACCTATGATGTCCTGACTCATGATCG
Source organism: Bacillota bacterium (assembly GCA_035254305.1). Lineage (GTDB taxonomy): Bacteria > Bacillota > Bacilli > Aneurinibacillales > RAOX-1 > DATFAS01. The sequence continues at coordinate 1,816 of DATFAS010000031.1, read as the reverse complement.
GGTATACCGAGCAAGGATGGGGAAGAAAGAAGTCATTCAAGAGATGAGTGAGCTTAAGGGGATCAATTTTGACCCTGATCTAGTAGATTTATTTTTTAAACATATCGATCAAGTGGTGGTAGAGCAATTGTGAAAGCGGAAGATAAGGTTCCCACGGGCTCTTAATTTCTGATTTTCCAGTTGAATTGGAGAGATAAGGGACTGTAGGGCGCTTATGAGGGATGAATGGACGGATAATGAGGGGTGAAGAGGAAGATAAGGTCCTCCAGGGATCTTAATTCCTGATTTTCCGGTTGAATTGGTGAGATAAGGGCCTAATAGGCCCCTATCATTGATTCTAGTTAATGGTGATCGATTCAATTTTAACAACTTCAGTAGGTTTGCTTATTTCACCAAATGGAGACACTTCCACAGGGGTTGCTGCAATCTTAGAGACTACGTCCATTCCGTCTATTACTTTTCCAAAGATCGTATAGTCAGGGTTGTTATTGAGCATCTTGGAGTCATCGCCGGAACAGATGAAGAATTGGCTTCCACCTGAATTCGGGCCAGCATTAGCCATGGCAACAATCCCTTTGTCATAGGCTATTTTCGTAGATAACTCATCCGGAATTCGATAACCTGGGCCGCCTGTACCGTTTCCAAGAGGGTCACCGGTTTGGATCATAAAATCTTTAATGATTCTATGAAACGTAATTCCATCGAAGTAGCCATCTTTTGCAAGGAAGACAAAGTTATTTACGGTAATGGGTGCATCCTTAGCATCAAGCTCTACTTTTATTGTCCCTTGATTGGTTTTGATCGCTGCCACATAGGTTTGATTTGGATCGATTTTCATAGTGGGTGCTGTAGTGTACATATGATTTCGATCGGCGATAGTGGGTTGTGTAATAAGAACAGAATGGGCGGCATCATCCCAATCTACTTTAGAACCGAAGGTCTCACTAATAAATCGCAAGGGTACGTATGTCCGAGAATTTAGAATGCTTGCAGCGGTATCGAACGTCTTCGTCTCACCATTGACTTGTGCATGATTCTGCCCAATGACTAGTTGAATGGTCTTCGATCCCTTAACCATATCGACAGATTGAGTGGTGTTGTCCCATGTCACCTCGGAACCGAGTTGTTCGGCAATGAAGCGGAGGGGAACGAGTACACGGTTATTATCAATATAAGGTGTTGCGTCGGGGAAGGAGACAACTGTTTGATCGACTTTAACGGTAATGGGTTGATCCGCTATCCCCTCTGCACTTACCATAGAACTACTTAATCCGATTAGAGTTGCAGCTGCAAAAAGGGTGTGTACTATTTTCTTCATATCGATTTCCTCTCCAGAGTATTTTTTTATTATAACTCGTATCATATAAAAACTATCATGACTTATCGTCGCACCCCAGAATGAAAATCTTTTTTAGATTAGTTCAACATTTTTCTGACAAGACTGACTAATAGCAAGAGTAGATACTGTAATACGTGGCTTTTTGTGGTGGCTCGACCCTGTCATAAAAACTGTATGAACTTGTTTTGTGGACACCCCCTTGTCGGCTCCATCACATACCCTTCTTGATGGATGACCACGAAGAAAAAAATGTGAATTTCGAACGAGTTCAACTACTCTTGACTTTATCTTGTTGGAGTGAAGAACATGGAAGCGATGTTAACGCATTGTGCAGGTTTAGATGTTCATCAAAGAAATATTGTGGTTTGTGTTATGACGGGTCCCCTTGATGCTATCCCAGAAACTGAAACGCGTACTTTTCCTACAATGACCAAAGATCTTTTCGACATGCTCAAATGGCTAGAAGAAAAAGAAGTC
>DATFAS010000030.1:0-8668 GCA_035254305.1 Bacillota bacterium | reverse complement strand
TGGAAGGGATAAGTACTTAACAATTTTTCCGACTCCGCACAGGTGAAACTAGTTTTACCTAGCCTAGCTTAGATTTCAAGCCACATTGTTTCGGTGATAATACGTTCTCGTTCCTCAAGAAGGGCTTGCCTTTGTTTTTCTTCTTCTATTCTGAGTAGCAGCAGTCTATGTTCTTCTTGTTCAGTCTGTAGAAGGGACTCACTTACTACTTCTTGACGAACCAAGGTAAGATAGGAGATTAAACCAACGAGAAGCTGTTTTTGTTCAGGTTCTGTTGTTGTACAATGCTCCTGCAATAAAGCAGACAATGGAAAGAAAAATCGTTGCTCTAAAGGACGCATGAACCGTGGGATGACGACATTTCCCAAAAGAGCTACCAAGGCAGCCATATTACCCCCAAGTGGATAATATCCAATAAGAAACAAAGTGAAAAATAGAACAACCTGGTTTGTCGAACAATTTCGATTAATAATATTACTATTTGATATTTGAGCTAGTGTATCTAAAGATTTCGTCCCTTGATGACTGAAAATCTTATGTTCGGCACCATGATATTGCTTTAAGGTATAAGGAAAGAAAAAGTGATAACCAAACAGAGCTAAAAGTAGAAGATAGATCGGCTCGTTCGGCTGATTGAGTGTCCAAACAGTAAGTGCAAGTAGGGCTAGCAAATAATACCATGGGAATGCAACTGTAATCGTTTTTGCAAAGAAAAGTAAACCAGACAGGTTAAAAGAAAATAGCTGAGCCACAATATTTCCCTTACGGTCAATGGTGGCATGGGCAATGTATTCATTGTCCATGTAAAAAATGCCCTTGGGATAAGACATTCCTCGGATCAATGGATTCTCCTTCTCCCGTTCCTTTCATACGAGCTTTTCTTTTTAGTTTAGCATGCCTTCTCTATTTTTTCACTCAGAACAGACCAAGCGAATTGATCAGCTTGTTCTTCAAACATTAGCTGGTGGTATTTGGAGTTGTTTTCGGCAAGTTTTTGACGTTCTTTCATTAGATTTCTTAAATGGCTCCCCTTAAGGGCCCGTACATCGAGAAGGTGAAAATATTCATGGTTAAGAATAAACTGAGGTAGCTTCTCAATAGAAAGCTGGTATTGGGTAAGAATGGCTTGATCATCTTTCGTTAAGTGTCTATCATAGGGAATTTGAATAAAAATGGTTGCTTTATTTCGCTTATGATTGAACCATGCGCTGCCATTATATAGTGTCCCCCAAGAAATATGAAGATCAATAGGCATACCAAGTGGATAACGTTTAGTAGTCTCTTCTAGAGCTGTTGTTAGGCGAGCTTTCCAAACCTTTAATCGATTTTTACGCCAAAATAATTTTCGGAACCATTTCATCGTTAGCCCCTCCCCCTCCACCATATCTTAAGTGGAAAAGAGGGGGCAACTAGTAAATTAAGGGGAATCTTGTTTAAATGCGAATTGTAGCGCTTGTTCTTCTGTTGGAATTCGCACCCATTTCAGAAAGGCGAAGTTAATGAGTGTCCAAGTAATGGCGGTGTGATAGGCACCAAATATGAAGGGAAAGCTCACAAATTCTATTAATACTGCCTGGTAGTTAGGATGTTTGAAGAGGCGATAAGGTCCTTTTCTAATCAGTGGATGATTGGGTAGTATATAGATTCGTGTATTCCAAAAGGAACCTAGGGATGTGATACACCAATATCGAAAAGCTTGGGCAACTAAGAAGAATATAAAGGGGATGAGCCAGTAATTGGGTAGAAGCCTGCTCTCCAACCATACTTCTGCCAAAAGGCAAATGAAAAAGCCAATATGAATGAGAACAATAAATTTATAATGATTGGCTCCGATCTCATAGCCCCCAAGTGTGCGGATATGTTTTGCATTCCTTTTCGCTATTTGTAATTCAGTTAATCGTTGTACAATGAGTAAACAAAATAGAAGGATGAAGAATGTATTCATTTCTACACTCCTTCCACAAGCAGCATTTCCGAGCTAAAGCCTGGTCCTAATGCCGTAATGAGACCTATTTCTCCTTTGTTGGCAACTTCATTTTGTAGAAATTCGTTTAATACATAAAGCACAGTAGAAGAAGACATATTTCCGTTCTCTCTTAAGACCTTGCGTGCCAAATTTAGTTTATCGATGGGAATATTTAATGCCTTTTGATAGGCCTCGAGCACCTTTTTTCCCCCTGGATGAAGAATGAAGTGGTCAGGAGATGAACGATCATGCTCTTGTAGAAACTTTTGCAAGGTCTGAGCCACCTGATTTTGCACAAAGGTTGGAATATCCTTGGAAAAAATGACATGAAACCCTGAGGAAGAAATATCCCAGCCCATTACATCTAGAGTGTTGTTCCATAGAATACTTTGGGAATGAACCATTTTAAGAGATCCAGAAGCCTTTGCTTGATCTCCTGCGACCAATACAGCAGCAGCTCCGTCCGCAAATAAGGATGTAGCCACTAAATTACTTTTGGAAAGGTCATTGGGTTGAAAGGTAAGACCACATAGTTCAACAGATATAACAGCTACGATTTCCTTAGGGTAGGCAAGACAATAGTCCATTGCTCTTGCAATCCCACCTGCTCCACCAGCACAGCCAAGGCCCCAGATTGGTGTACGCTTCACTTGTACAAGAGGAGAATCCATGAGTTCATTCATGATTCTCGCATCAATACTTGGAGTAGATAAGCCGGATGTGGAAATAAAGAATAGGTGGGTAATATCATTTATGGTTAAATTCGCATTTGCCAGACAGTTTGTTAAAGCCTCCTTTCCAAGCTTTACAGCTTGTTGAATATAGAGATGATTTTTCTCCTTGAAGTTATGCGGTTCTCGAAACCATTCCATTGGTACACAGAAATTTCTTTGGTCGATATCGGTATTTTCAAAAACAGTTAATAACCGTTCTAAGTCAGCAAAGACATCAGAAAACATCTCTTTTATGAATGGTTTAATATCCGTTTGTTTAATGGTATAGGGAAGCTTGGCGACTCCTGCACCTACTATGTATGGCACCTTTATTCCTCCTATTCTTTAGAGAATACGATTATTATCCCCAAAAATAGGGAAATATTTCCTTGTGCAAAAATGGAGATACTACTTCTAAGAGAAAAACATTTACCTAATTTTTCTAGATGGTTAAAATAAATAGGACAATGATACATATATCTAGAAAGATGAAAGTATCAGCACGCATAAATAAGGAGGATAAGTGAATGGAGCAAACAGACAAGAAGCGATTACCAAAAAGAGAAGAGTTAGATGATAAGTTTAAGTGGAATTTAGAGGATATTTACGAAAGCAATGAGAGTTGGGAGGCTGATTTTTCTAAGGTTAAGAAGCTTCTTCCTCGATTAGAGCAATATAAGGGTAAACTTAGTGAATCAGCAAAAAGCTTACAAGAGTGCTTAAATATTAAGCAAGAAATTTCTTTATTAATGGAAAAGCTGTATGTTTACTCAAGGATGCGCCGAGATGAGAACAATGCGAACCATGTGTATCAAGCATTAACGGATCGAGCGTCTAGTCTTAGTGTACAGGTGGGAAGTGCAACCTCTTATATCGTTCCTGAGATTTTAACTATTCCTGAAGAGAAATTAAAGGCTTTTGTTCATGATGATAAGGATTTAGCCTTATATGGTTTTTATTTTGAGGAATTATTCCGTCAGAAGCAGCATGTTTTGTCTGCGGATCAAGAAGAACTATTGGCACAGGCAGGAGAGTTAGCTGGAGCTCCCGGAAACATCTTCCGTATGTTGAATAATGCAGACTTGAAGTTTCCTAAGGTGAAGGATGACGAAGGGGATGAAGTAGAGCTTACACATGGGAGATATATACAGTTTATGGAGTCTGATGATCGTGATGTGCGAAGGTCAGCTTTCGAAGCTATGTATGACACGTATCGAAAGTATAAGAATACGATAGCAGCCACCTTGAATTCAAGTGTAAAGAAGGATGTCTTTTATGCGAAGGTACGTAAGTATGAATCGGCATTACAGGCATCACTAGATGATGATAATGTTCCTGTAAGTGTTTATGATAATTTAATAAGTACAGTAAGAAAGAATTTACCTAATTTCTATCGATATATGGCCTTACGTAAAAAAATGCTGAATCTAGATGAGCTGCATATGTATGATATCTATGTTCCACTGGTGAAAGAGGCTGATACAAAGGTTACCTATGAAAAAGCTTATGAGACCATGATGAAGGGATTATCCCCATTAGGGGAGCAGTATACTGCCCTACTGAAGGAAGCGAAGGAAAAGGGCTGGATCGATGTATACGAAAATGAAGGCAAAACAAGTGGGGCATATTCATGGGGAGCTTTTGGTACACATCCTTATGTACTTCTCAATTACCATGATACGTTGGATAATATGTTTACCATCGCACACGAAATGGGTCATGCTATGCATAGTTACTTCTCGGATCAAGAACAGCCCTATTTATATGCCCAATACACCATTTTCGTAGCAGAGGTTGCTTCAACAGTGAATGAGTCCTTGTTGGTGGACTGGTTGCTTAAAAATACGCAGGATAAAAAGGAAAAGATGTATTTGCTTAATCACTACCTCGAGCAGTTCCGCGGTACGGTATTTAGACAAACGATGTTTGCAGAATTTGAGAAGCTCATCCATGCTAAGGTAGAGGAAGGGGAAGCATTGACACCGGAATCCTTGTGTAAGATTTATCGTGACCTGAATCATGATTACTATGGCGACCATGTAGTCATTGATGAAGACATCGAAATGGAATGGGCAAGAATACCACACTTCTATAATGGATTCTATGTCTACAAGTATGCAACAGGCTTTTCCGCAGCTACAGCACTTTCGCAGCAGATCTTACAGGAGGGAGAACCTGCGGTTAGTCGCTACCTAGATTTCCTTAAGAGTGGTGGATCGAATTATCCGTTAGAGCTTTTGAAGAAGGCTGGTGTGAATATGGAAACTCCGGAACCGATTCAGAGTGCACTCGATGTATTTAATAAGCTTCTTGGACAACTTGAGGAATTAGTGGAGCAGATGTAGGCTGAATCATTTAAGTGAAGGTTAAAGCGAAATATGGAGGGCTGTCTGAAGGTCAATTATGACCAAGAGACAGCCCTTCATTTTCTCTAAGTGAAAGAGTATATGGGAATGAGCTTTATTGTTTTTGAATGAATTTGTGTGGATCAATATAGGACCACCCATCAGGGTCCTTACGTAGTGCTGTTTTACAGGTGGAGCATAAATAATATTGAACGGGGGTTTCTAAGTAGTTATTTTTTTTACAACGTGGGCATTTTGTAGTAGCGATGGGAACTTTACTATACAGCAAGATCAGCAGAATACAAACAAAGACGATATAGAAAGAGTAGATCATTATTAGAGGAATCAGAATGATGCAGAGAGTAAGGAGCAAGCTACTCAACGGCTTTCGTTTAATCATAGGAAATCTCCTTTCCGCTTTAATGATGGCGATTTAAGAACCAAATTCCAAAGGGCATCAACACGGCAAGAATGATCATCGTGTAGTAAGAAATTCCGATCCCAAGCTCAAAGCTGCTTAGTGTAAGAACAAAGAATAGTAAACGGCCAAGGCTAATGGAGAATTCGCGAAAAACTAGGAATTGAATCATTCGTTCTAGATGGGCAGTAGATTTTGTCTTAGCTTGTCTTTTAATTTGTGTGAAGTGACAGGTTTTTGTGGGAATCCAGAGTAAAGGAAGTGAAACAGATATCGTTAAGTTGAACAAAATGAACCAAAAAGGCTCAGAAAGCATAAGGGTTGTTGTGACGATGATCGATGCAATCATACCCAAACCAAGCATTAGATCTTGATTAGATTGATTTAAATGTTTTCCAACAATCCAATACATGATTGCACTAATGAGGCCAAAGATGAAGTTCCAAGAACCCAACCGAAATTCGTCTTGAATGAAGAAATAAATAAATAAACCATAAGACATTTGGATGAAGGCAAAGTAAAAGCCATAAGCGGAAGAAGAAAATCCTAATTTTGCCATTTGGAGATTTTCTGGTAGGAAAAAGGAACGTCGTTGATACCGTTGATTAGTTTTTAATTGCGGGATTTGAAGGCAGATCAGGATTTGTATGAGCACGATCCCTAAGATTATTAGAAAGATCGGTTGATAGCCATAGGATACAATGAAAAGGCCAGATGCTAAAGGGGTTAATAGCTGTGCAGTAGTTGCAACTGCAGATTCTAACCCAATAAAGTATTGACGCCTTGAGTCATGGGATAGCCAAATCAACATAAGATTAAAGCCTACATAAAACAATCCTACGTATCCTCCATATAACATACCTAGTAAGGGGAGTAGGGAGGGTAAGGATTTCGTGTTAGTTAACAAAAAAAAGAATAGGAAAAAAGCTAGGATGGAAGAAGTCATAAAGGTAGCTCTTGTCCCAAAGACTTGTAAAAGATAGGCACCAAGGAGTGAAAATAAAAAAATGGAGAATACCGAGAATAAATTGAAGACTCCAATACCCCGGAAGGTTTGTCCATGATCCCACAAAAATACATTTAGGAAGACATTAACGAAACAGAAAATGATGGAGAATGTGGCTTGAAAAGCAAATAAGGCACGTATGGGTGTACTCTTTGGAAAGAAAATGGATGGCATATATTTTTGCTTCCCTCCCTATTTCACTCTATGATGTATATTCCAAAACCATTCTGGAAATGTTAGAAGGGATGGAAAATACTATTTTTGCTAGAGTGAAACTCATAGAGTAGGAGGAATCTATGCATAGGAGATGGCTAATCCTGGTCATTTGTTTGGGGATGATGGGCTTTTCTATGAATAGGGCTCATGCTATGGCAGGCAATGAGTATAGGGTGAAAAAAGGAGATACGTTATGGTCTATCAGCCGTACGTATCATGTTGGCATAGAACAACTCAAAGAAATAAATGGATTAAAGAAAGATCATCTTGTCCCAGGTGAAACCTTACAATTGCCAACCCAAAACAGCAATGGAAACAAAATAACAGGCAAGAATGGCCTTAATCTTACGAATAATGATTTTAATTGGTTGGTTAGAATTACTGAAGCAGAGGCAGGCGGCGAAAGCTTCGATGGAAAGGTTGCAGTCGCCAGTGTTGTGTTGAATCGAGTGTTACATAAGGACTATCCAGATACAGTGACCCATGTGATTTTTGAGAAAAAGGGAAAGATGTTTCAATTTTCTCCAGTAGGAGATGGGAGAATATATCATGTCGTCCCTTCGGAGGAATCCTATAAGGCGGTGCGAACAGCCCTTCAAGGGATTGACCCTACCTCTGGTGCATTATTTTTTTATAATCCAAAAACTGCTCGGGGATCCTGGATTCGATCGCGTGAGGTAATCGCTGAAATCGGAAAACATCAATTTGCTTATTGATTTGTTTTAGGATTCTAATGGGTAGATATGGTACAATGGATGAGTGCATAATTTTTGAGAATCAATTCTCAGATTATGTCTTGTTGCGTTAATGCTCATCCAAAAGGGAAATACAGGCAACAGGTAACTTTTATAAGGAGTGATGATCATGCGTTGTATCAGCGTTTACACTAAAGATTATGATCTGTTTTCGGATATTTACGAACAGATCTTAGGGTTATCGCTAGGCGAGAATGAAGAAAGAGAAATCGAAGGAATCACGGTAAGTGATGCTGGTGAGGTTCCAGAGGATTATATCGAGAAGATGCGCCAAAAACCAGAAGTAGCTGTTATGACAATTAAAAAGCGTAGTATCATTATTCTTCAGCATGGCGATGTGTTTGAAATTTTACTTCCAGAAGACCAAGAAGAAGTGATTGCGTAAAAAGACCCTTTCTAGGGTCTTTTTGTATCTAGCTTTTTCTTAATAGTAAGAACCCTAGAAGATAGCCTAATACAAGCCCTCCGAGATGACCATATATGCTAATCCCTGGGATGGCAAAGGTAGAGATGAGACCAAAAATGATAATGGGGGTGATGGTTTGTCTGGAAGACCAATCTAATAATTCTCTTCTATGCCTCATGAGATAGGCATACAATCCATAAATTCCAAAGATTGCTCCTGATGCCCCCGCCGCGAGTACTTGTGGACCTGAGAAGAAGAAGGTTATAACGAAGCCTATGATTCCAGTAGCTAGATAGAGTAATAAATATCGAAAGCTACCTAGTATGATTTCTAATCCTGGTGCAAAAATAAGAATGGCAAAACAGTTAAAAAGTAGATGCTCTAACCCAATATGAATAAATAAGGGAGCTACGAATCGATACCACTCTCCCTGTAGCACACCTTCTTGATAATAAGCTCCAAATTTCAGTAGAATATTAGTTTTTGTAGATCCACCTGATATGGTCATAAGAATGAAAACAACAACATTAGCTGTTAGAAAAAGAGAAGTGATAGGATATCGACGAATATAGGTTTTTAGGTCTTCATTACGAACGAAGAGTGACATGTTCAGGCTCCTTTAAATGAAAACTGCTTCTGTTGTCATTTTATGTATGTTCCTTATAAACGTCTATTCTCGAATGAAATTTTCAAATCCATCAGCATATTTGGTTGGTGAAAACTCAATGATTTCATATTCCGCAATTTTATTAACATAAAATGGGTCTTCATTGATTATCGTTTGAACCTCCTCCATACTCTGTGCATTACAAAGGATTACTCCACCAATCCTTGGATTTCTTC
>DATFAS010000029.1:0-4177 GCA_035254305.1 Bacillota bacterium | reverse complement strand
TTGTACAAGAAAATTATACCATTAATCCTCACAGAAAGGAACGTTTGTTCTTGTTAAATTCTATTTTTTACACTTTTTCTCTAGGAAATCAATATACCGTTCAAGAGCAAGGATGGAATGTTCTTTTGAATTGGGAAATTGCTCATGTCCAAATGCTGTATGTTCTAATCACCTATGATTAGAAAAGAGAAACCACAATAAGCTATGGAATAAATCAACCATAGAATCCCCCTATCAAAGATACTGTATATAACATATACGATTCCAATCAATAGAAAGATCCACAAATCCAATAAATTCGCAATAGAATTGCCACTTTTATCTTGTCATCTCCTATTTGAAAGAATGATATAATGATGGAAAAAAATCCCCTCTGGAAGGGTGGTGAAATCTTATGTTTGGAAGGAAAGGTAGATTCTTAAGTTTTGTTTTTATAAGTCTTCCCCTATTCGTAATCACTACAGGCTGTACGAATCAAGATAATGATATGGGGCAGATGAAGGCTCAATCCAACAATCCACAACCAACACAAGTATTCGCTGGAGGAGAGAAAGTAGATATCGGAAATTCCGAGGCATCCAAGTTGTATGTGTCAGCATGCGCTAGCTGCCATGGTGCCAATCTAGAAGGTGGCGTCGCACCCGGCCTGCAGAAGATTGGTGGAAAATATACGAAAGAGGATATTCTCGATTCCATTAAATACGGACGTGGACCCATGGCCCCTCATCTTTTGAATGATGAAGATGCTGAGAAGGTAGCCGCCTTTTTAGTGCAATTTAAGTAGATTTATAGTGGAAAGCTGGGGTGCACCTATCTATTTTTTTCTCACGCATTGACATTCATTGCGCTGGTTCTTATCCTTACGAAAACGATCCCCGATAATTCCTCCTCCTACACTTTTCTTCTACTCGATTTCCGCCGAAAGGATGAGATGAACGTCGTACAAATCTTTTGCCATCTGATCGATTCGTTCTTTATCAACCAATGCATCAATCCAATGAGCAGGGATCGCTTCATACCCATAATACGTGCCAGCTAACTGACCGTAGATGGCTCCTGTCGTATCTGCGTCGTTCCCTAAATTCACAGCTAGTAATAATCCTTCGCTAAAGTCCCTACCATGATAGAACGCCCAGAAGGCGGCCTCTATGGAATCAACGACATACCCCGTGCCTTTAATTTCAGGAGGCTGTTTATGCTTGTAGGACCCTTTGGCAATATCATTAATGCGTGGGGAAAGTGAAAGTCCCTCAACAAATGGAAAGGAAAGAAGCTCCTCCTTTGAACATCCTTGTACAGCTCCTGCAATCAGCATCCCATAGAATCGACACCCATCCACCGCTTCTACGGCCTGATGTGTCGTTCTAGAGCTTTCCCCAGAATATTCCGCAGCTTCCTTCCGATTATAAGACCAAACTAAAGGAACCGGTGCAAGTCGCATCACCGAACCATTTCCAGCAGTTGCGGGATCTTCTGATCCGCTTAAGGGATTACCCGTTTTCATATAGCGTTCTAATGCACCACTTACCGTCGTACCAATATCAAAGCAAACCCCTTTACTGCTATTCTCACCTTTTTGGTACCAACGGACATAACGATCAATTTGGTCCTTTAATTGGAAATCCCGGCAGGCAATTAAACTCTCGGCCAAACAGAGAGCCATGGATGTATCATCTGTCCACTCTCCTTTTTCCAAGTGAAAAGGTCCACCTCCTGTCATATCCGAAATAAGTGGAAAACTACCTAGTGGAAGAAACTCAGCAGGTACTCCTAGACAATCACCAACGGCTAAACCTAGTAAACTACCACGAAAACGACTTTCCTTTTGCAATGGGATTCCTCCTTTAATGTAGATCTTTCTTTCCCGTAATAAAAACAATGTGGCACGTATATCACCGTGAATCATGTACAATAAATATAGCATGAAGAGAATACATAGACGTCAGTTAAATGACTATAAAGGAGAAAAAGCTGTGGTCATGAACGATTTTCATAAAGTGAATTTAGAGGAAGAAAAGGAAACACTTCTGATTACCCTACTGGCAAAAGCTTTGGACAGCCGTTCGAAGAATACAATTCTCAATGACAGGAAAGCTGAAGAAATTCTTAAAATGATTGACTACGATTTTGAGAAACTTAACAATTTCGGTAACGATGTAATAGTCATTCGTGCCAAACAATTTGATACATGGTTGAAAGATTTTATCGAAGGTAATGATAACGTAACTGTACTCAACCTAGGTTGTGTCTTGGACACAAGAGTATCCAGATTAAATCCTCAATCGAAGGTACTTTGGTTTGATGTTGATTACCCGGACGTTATAGATGTACGCAAGCTATTCTTTTCAACTAAAGACGGATATGAGATGATATCGTCCTCTGTTACAGAGCTGGACTGGTTAGAACACATTCCAAATGACCGTCCAGTGATGATTATTGCGGAGGGGTTACTAGAGTACCTCACAGAGGTAGAAGTGAAGACTCTTCTCGACAGGATGACCACCTTTTTCACTCATGGACAGATCGCTTTTGATGTGATGAATTCATTTGCCATAAAGTCAGGAAAAGAACGGCTTAAAGAAACGACAGGAGCAATACATAAGTGGATCGTAGATGACGTACACGATGTTGATAAATTAAATACTAAACTGACAAAAGCGGCCGACCTATCTGTTTTTAAATCAACATACATTCACAATCTACCATTAAAGGTTCGCCTAATGTACGCCACCTTGTGCCTCATTCCCAGTTTCAGAAATATGATGCGCTTGCTTTTATATAAATTTTAAAGGTAATGGACTGACTATATCTTACATGAACCCGTCCAATACTTAAACAGAAAAAAGGAACAGCGTATTAAGGATAAATGATTCATTATATTGAAATCCCCCTTCTTTTAGAAGGTGTGGTGAAATCTAATGTTTGGAAGAAAGGTGCAAATAGACCTAGGGGTATCTAACTTTTTTTCTTTGGAGTGATATCCCTTTTGCTCAGAACTTGTTTTGCCAAGTCCTATTGTATATTATAAGCGGATTTCAGCGACTTCGATTGTTTGGTAGTGTATGGACTAAAACACATAGTTTTCAGAACCTGGGCCGCATTTCTGGGATATCAGCAACTTCTCGATGTTGCCGATTTTTTTCTGCGATTTCCACCTCCCAATAATTGTAGTTTTCTCCTTTCTGAGTTAGCGGGATATGAGCCCAAAGAATTTTAAGAGTTGACCAAGGCCCAAGATTTCAAGCCCCCTGATAGTAGTTCCCTGCTGTCTCAAGGGAGGCCTTACTTATTTCTAGTTGACAGTATGGTGTCTTTTTCTAATTTATTTTTAACTCAATATCATCTTTGCATAAATCATTGACAAGACCTTATTTTATTCCTATTATTATGTAGACCGATCTGTATAATTAATAGAGTAAAGGAGAATAACGTTTCATGAGTGAGAAAGTTAACACGCGTGAGATCATCCTTCAAACAGCTTCACGCCTCTTCCAACTTCAAGGGTACCATGCAACTGGCTTGAACCAAATTATAAAAGAAAGTGGCTCTCCTAAAGGTTCACTCTATTACCATTTTCCACAAGGTAAAGAAGAACTAGCCATTGAAGCAGTTAACTATACTAGTGAAATGATTCAATTAAACATAAGAAAAATACTAAGCAAAATCAACGACCCCGTTGATGCTATCCAAACAATGATTCAAGACTTAGCCTCGCAGTTTTCAAGTTTTGAGAGCATACAAGGGATTCCCATTGGTTTAATTGCCGTCGAAACATCCTTGGTCAATGAAAATATTCGGAAAGCTTGTGAGGATGCATTTGATGATTGGCAAAATTTAGTTGGCGAGAAATTAATCGAGAATGGTTTTTCTATTGCGAGAGCAAAGCAACTAGCAGGTGTTACAATCGCTATGATTGAAGGGGCCCTTATCCTTTCTCTAACTAAAAAGAGTAACAAACCTCTACTCGATATTTCTGAGCAAATTCCCCTCCTTATCCAAGCATAAGGAGATACTTTTTTTAAAGTAATTATATAGACCGGTCTATTAATAAAGGATTTAGAATTGGAGTAGAAAATAGGTATGGAGTGACGGGTTGGACACTTGTTTACTTCACTTTGACAAACCGTTGTTGATGAAATGTTTAAATCTATCTGACCAATACCTTCCAGTAGCAATC
>DATFAS010000028.1:0-17877 GCA_035254305.1 Bacillota bacterium | reverse complement strand
TCAGAATATGAAACAACAGAAGGCAATCCAAGGCTAGTCACTTCTTTCTGTTGATCATACCTCAGATCAAGAACCAACCCTAACCGCCTAATCCTCATGATCCAAGGCTCCCAGTCCTTGGGAAAGGTTTCAACTGAGATGAATCGTATCCCTTCTTTATCTAGGTGTTCTAATATCCTTTTATCAAAAGCCTGAAGTGAGAAACGGTAAATATAGTCCAACGGAAACTCAGGATCTTTATGAGTCGTTTCTAACTGGGATTCAGAATCCTGCCCATCGTTTACACCTATATCTTTAATCAGTGTTGTTATACCATGCTCAAGTGCTTTTTGACAATCCAATGTAGTCGACGAAATAAATCCCGGCAATATGTAACAATCGGTCCCGTCTACTTGATCTATACCTACCTTAGATGGGATCTTGTTTCGAATCTCAAGAATTTTGCCGTTCCCAATCAATAGATCCTCTTGCTTACATGAACCACCATAGAAAACGATCGCATTTTTTATTAATAGATTCATGCTTTAAATTTTTCCCACCTTTATTTGGTTTCCCATTCTATGATTATGTATCTGCTCATCTTTTATCTCAATTTTCCTCCCGATACTTAGAAAAATAAAGCTTGTGATAATGGCAAAAGCGTCCGTCCAAGGATAAACCATAAACATTAATCTTGTGGGTTCTGCAATCAACCCACACCATCCATCTGCAAAAATGGCCATGAATCCAACAGTCTGCTTTTCCATAATCTGACGAAAGAAAATATGGAGGGCAAAAGGTGACTGAAGAATAAAGTATAAAAATAGATGTCCAAGATAACGAATATGAAACACATGTTTTCCAATATAACCTAGAACAATATACATGAGAAAGGTAACTCCACCAAATCCCATAATGATTACTTCATAAAGGCGAGAAATCAAATCGGTTTGTGGGAATAACTTCCATAGGGCAAAGGGAACGACCCAGAGCTTAACCAATACCATCACCGATAATAGGCCAGTAGATATGAATAAATAGGTAAGTTGATGCCGCAATATGTCCTTACGCCCCCTTTACCGCAACTGTATCAAGAATTTGACTCAATCCTTTTTGTACAGGATATGTGTAAATCCTAAAATAATGACAAGCTATTTGCACAACCACAACAATTCGTCAATTTTTTTTAAGGTACATTTAAGTCTAGTAGGGTTAAATAAAACTAGAAAAACGCGAAACTAAACCTATTCTGATTCTTATGTAAGGAGGAATCACCTCATGGAACGTAAAACAATGAAAACTGTCTTAGCTTCGTTTACAGCTGGTGCTCTATTAACAGGGTCATTTTGGCTTGGAGTGGATAATGCATCCTATTTTAAAGAAAATTCAAAAGCAACAGCTGCTACTCAAAATACAGGTTCGAGTAACAATTCTTCTGTCAAGCAAGCAGCTTTAATTGATAATAACAACAGTAGTGTCATTGCCAAGATGGTTGAAGAAGCTGGTCCGGCCGTTGTTAAAATTGAGACCGTCTCGACCCAACAGACCGATTCAGCAAGGGACCAATTCTTCAGACAATTTTTTGGTGGAGGGAATCCTTTCCCTCAACAACAGCAAAAAACGCAAGCATTAGGTTCTGGCTTTATTATTACGAAAGATGGCTACATCCTAACAAACAATCACGTAATTGAAGGGGCTCAATCCATTAAAGTCACCATAACTGGTGAAGGCAAACAATATGATGGAAAAGTGGTCGGTGCAGACCCAGAGCTTGATCTAGCCGTCGTTAAAATTAGTGCGGATAAAGATTTACCTATTCTAAAACTTGGTAATTCTGACAACATTCATGTTGGGGACTGGTCTGTTGCCATTGGGAATCCTTATGGTTTAGATCACACTGTAACGGTTGGTGTCATTAGTGCTAAAGGAAGACCACTAAATATTGGGGAAGCTCATTTTAAAGACTTACTTCAAACAGATGCATCCATCAACCCTGGAAATAGTGGTGGTCCTCTATTAAACCTTAACGGAGAAGTAATAGGGATTAATACGGCTATCAATGCAGAGGCTCAAGGAATTGGCTTTGCGATTCCCATTAACACAGTCCAACAAGTCCTTGATGATTTAATTCATAAGGGCAAGGTATCCCGCCCTTGGTTAGGTATTTCAGTCCAGGATGTAACACCTGAGCTGCAAAAATACTTTGGAACAGATGTGAAGGAAGGGGCAGTAGTCGGCTACATCGCTTCTGGAAGTCCTGCTGAAAAAGCCGGTTTTGAACAAGGGGATATTATTGTTGAGATGGATAAAAACAAAATTAAAAGCAGTAGTGAGCTAGTAAACGCAATCTCCAATTCCAAGGTTGGGGAAAAACATGATCTACTAATCATGCGAAATGGACAATTCAAAACGATTACTGTAATCATTGGAGAAAAGAATTATAATAATAATAAATAAAAAATTTGTTATCTAGCCTCCGGCATTTGCCTGAGGCTCTATTTTAGCTAAAATTTGACAAAGATAATATAGAGAAAGGCTGGTGATTAGCGTTGAATAAAGAAAGCATCCTAGTTGTGGATGATGATGAAAAAATCGCCACGATGCTAAAGCGTGCACTAGAATATGAAGGATACGAAGTGAAAATCGTTCATTCTGGTGAGGATGCCTTAGTAGCTGTAATGGAGCAGCCTTTTAGCTTGATGACACTTGATATTATGCTTCCAGGTTTAAATGGGTGGGAAATTTGTCGGGAGATTCGTGAGCATAGTAAAATGCCTATTATTATGCTAACAGCGAAAGATGAAGTCGAAGAGAGAGTTAAGGGACTTGACCTTGGCGCAGATGATTATGTCGTCAAGCCATTCGCCTTAAATGAACTTATGGCCAGAATTCGTGCCCATCTACGTCGCAATTCTCCGCAAGAAGAATCTGTTAGCGTATTGACCTTCCAAGATATCACACTTAATATTGAAAGCCGGGAATGTATACGAGGAACTAGACGAATCGATCTTAGAGGTAAAGAATTTGAACTTCTCGATTTGTTTATGCGCAACCCAAATAAGGTTCTATCAAAGGAGCAAATCTTAAATCAAATATGGGGATATAATTATGAAGGAGAATCCAATGTTATAGAGGTCTATATTGCCACCCTCCGTTCTAAACTTGAGGAAAATAAAGAGCCTCGTGTCATTGCGACTGTGCGAGGCTTAGGTTATATCCTTCGGGAAGGATCCTAAAGCAAAATGCCTATTCGGCTTAAGCTATCCCTATGGTACAGTGGTGTCTTTCTATTAATTATTGCCCTATTCTCCACCTATATTTATTTATTCTTTACACACCGTGAAATGAGCTCGATAGATTCACATCTTAAAGAAAAAGGCAAGGAAGTACATCAAGCCATTGGGGTTGTAGATATCTATCCTCTCCCCATGCAGCAATTAGTGCTTCCGGATATTGATGTCTTTTCTTCTCCTGAGGTACTCTTACAAATTGTCGATCCGAGAGGTAGTGTTCTTTCTCGTTCGAAATCTTTAGGTGGACAATCACTACCAATCAGTCAAGAAGCCATTTACAGTATATCAAACCGTTCAGAGTACTACGAAACTCAAAACCTTCACGGTACCTTGTTTCGCATCTATTATTTACCTTTACTTTCTAACAGCCAATTGGTAGGTGTCCTCGAGGTTGGTGAATCATTAAAAGGTGTTGATCGTTCCCTAACGAATTTACGGTTATTACTTGCTTTCGGTGCGATTACTTCTGCAACGATCTCAGCCATAATTGGTTGGTTCTTAGCAGGCCAAACCCTAAAACCCATTCATCGCATTATCGAAACAACAGCAGAAATTGAACGGGAGGGTAAGCTAGAACGGCGAATCGCCTATACTGGACCTCCAGATGAAATTGGAATGCTCTCTGAGCAAATTAACTCCATGATGGAAAAAATCGAGAAAATGTATCGAGAGCTAGAAGAAAGCTATGAGGCACAACGGCGCTTCGTCGCAGATGCAAGCCATGAACTGCGCACACCACTTACCTCGATTCGAGGGAATATGGAGTTTCTACGTCTTCTATATGCAGAAAAAGGTGAGCTCTCCCATGAAGCCATGGAGGACATCATGGAGGAAATTGAACGTGTATCCCGAATGATTCATAATCTCCTTGCCCTTGCTCGTGCCGACGCAGGCTATCAGATTCAAATGGAGGAAATTCCACTTGATAAATGGTTTGAAGATTTGACCCAGCAGATTAGGATTTTGCAAACAGAGACTGTTCAATTTGAACATGGTCCACTAGAACCATTAGTAGGATTAAAAATTCGGGGTAATTCTGATTTTCTTAAGCAAATTTTTCTTATCCTCTTTGAAAATGCGTTTAAGTATACTTCCATCGGCTCCGTCCATTTAAGTTTTGAAAAGATTGGAAAATATATTAGGATTCGTGTAGCGGATACTGGCATAGGAATTTCACAGGAAGAAGTTGAACACATCTTTGATCGCTTTTATCGAGGAGGAAACGTTCGTAAGCTGCCTGGAACAGGTCTCGGATTATCCATCGCGAAGTGGGTTACTGAAAAACATGGTGGTAGCCTTGAAGTGCAAAGTGAAGTTGGCCAAGGAACAACCTTTTTTGTCACTCTACCATTACTTTAATTATTTCATACTACCGAGTTTACCCATTAAAGCTGAAATCACATCTAACATTTCGGTTGTCTGACTCATTGTTTCCATTAATTTGGCCCTGCTGATGTTTATCTTAGGTAAACGAAGCGGGCTTTTTCTTTTAGGTTTTACGGTTGTCGAAGAGTTTACAGCAGTTCTTGCAAAAGGAACTCCTGGTGGCCTTAAGACCGGAAGTTTCATAGGTGATGCTGGAATGAGTGGTCCACCTAGAGGAGGGAACATGTTCTTAAGACCTGAGAAAAGGCCTTTCCTTTCCTTGGCTCTTTCTCCTTGGTCGCCTCCCTTTGCAGTGCTGAGATTAGGTTTTGCCTTTCTACTTTTGCGATTTCGTCTATCCTGCTGTATCTGGCTAGTAAATTGCTGTGCACTTCTTGATAGTCTCTCATGATCCACCGGTTGCCCAGGGCGAAAGTGCCCCATACCATTTGGATGACGTACAATGTACATCATGATTTCAGGTTTGGACCTAAGCAAAGATTGATTTTCCTTTATCCATTGTGATAGGACAGGGTTCGTGGCCAACTGCATCTTAAACTCCCTTTTATTCAATGGAAATCACCCCTCCATAAGTATAGATTGCTTCCATTCATCATATTGCCTACCGGGCAAATGTGTATGGGCGTATGACCTATCTTTTGGGGAATTGGGCATGTGAGGATGCTTTCTCTTACCAGCTATCTAATAAAATAATGAAAGGGAGACAATTAAAGCCTCCCCAATTTAACCTTCTACAATTGATTTCAATAATCCCTCAAAACCAGGAAAAGATACATTAATGGCATCTGCTCCAGCAATTTCAGTTACCCCGTCAGCAACAAGTCCAGCAACAGCCATAGACATGGCAATTCGATGGTCTCCATGGCTTATACAAGTTGCACCCTTTAATTCAACTGGTCCTTCAATGATCATTCCATCTGGTGTAGGTTCAATGTTAGCTCCCATCTTTCGAAGCTCCTCAACCATCACATCAATTCGATTCGTTTCCTTTACCTTTAATTCCTCAGCATTACGAATCACTGTTTTTCCCTTAGCCTGCGTTGCCATCACCGCAATGATCGGTATTTCATCAATCAGACGAGGGATAATTTCTCCACTAATTTCAATCCCCTGTAAAGAAGAGTATTGAATTTGTAGATCAGCCACTGGCTCACCATTCCAGACTCTCTCGTTGAGCACTTCAACCTGTGCTCCCATATCAATCAAAACATCCAAAATTCCTGTTCGTGTTGGGTTCACACCAACATTACGAACAAGTAGTTTACTTCCCGGAACAATTGCTGCCGCAGCTAGAACGAAGGCAGCAGAGGAAATATCCCCAGGTACTTCAATTCTCTGTGGTGTTACCATTTGCTGTCCGCCAACAATCGATACCCCACCCTCGAAAACGTCTAATTGAACACCAAATGAAGTAAGCATTCTTTCCGTATGGTCTCTTGATACATGTGGTTCATAGACAGTTGTTTTTCCTTCAGCCTGCAATCCTGCTAGAAGAATAGCTGATTTCACTTGGGCACTTGCTACCTTTGAATGGTATTCATTGCCTGTCAGCTGTCCACCCCGAATAGATAGTGGTGTATACTCTCCACCTTGTCTTCCATCAATTCGAGCACCCATTACCCGAAGTGGTTCAACCACTCGTTTCATAGGTCTTTTGGCAATTGATTCATCCCCCACCAATGTAGTATGCATGGGACGCCCTGAAAGAATTCCACTCATTAGACGAATCGTCGTACCTGAATTCCCCACATCAAGCACTTCACATGGCTCTTTCAGTGCCTCAAGACCAATACTATCAACAAGGACGTGATCGCCTTCTTGAGTAATAGTCACACCCATTTTTTGAAAGCAACTAATTGTACTTAGGCAATCTGCACCTGGAAGAAATCCAGTAATTTCAGTTCTTCCCTTCGCCATAGAACTAAACATGACCGCACGATGTGAGATTGATTTATCACCTGGAACTATGATATCTCCTTTGATCCTTTTAACCCGCGATGTTTTGAGCATCCTTGTTTGTCACCTCTATTCTCTTGAATATACCTGATATCCTTCCTTAGTTAGCTCAATCCGAGCCCTCTCCATATCCTCTTCGCTACGGAAAGTAGTAAGCAAGACTCCCATAATATCCTCACGAATTTCTAAGATTCGAATATTCGTGATGCTTATTTCCTTCTCACCTAGTAAGGTTGTTACCTTACCAATAACACCTGGATGGTCAGGTACATCTACATATAAGTCATAAAGTGGATTCATAGCTCCACGATTTCGTTCTGGTAATTGATCACGGAACTCTTGTGCATCTAGGAAGAATTGCTCGATCTTCTCGGCATTCCCCTCCTTCACAAATTCCATTACCTGGTCAAATACCCGTTTCCAATCCTCAGCTAACATCAGCATAACCTTGCGATTATGTAATAGAATATCTCTCCACATCACTGGATTACTAGATGCAATCCGGGTAATATCGCGAAATCCTCCTGCTGCTAAGCGATTATACCATGGGGATTGCTCGCTATACTGTTCCACTTGCTTTACAAGGGCTGCAGCAATAATATGTGGAAAGTGACTGATTGCACCAACCACCTGGTCATGATCCTCTGGATTTAAAACAACAACCCTAGCCTTCGTTGGCTTGAGCAATTCCTGTAAGGATTCAACAGCGTGTTCAGGTATTGAATGATCTGGGGTTAGTACATAATAAGCATTTTCAAATAAACGATCGTGTGCAGCTTCCACCCCAGACTTGTGCGAACCTGCCATTGGGTGACCGCCAATAAAATGTACATTTTTCTTTTGGAAATCCTTCGTCCATTCCATGATACTAGCCTTGGTGCTTCCTGTATCCGATATAATAGCCCCGGTCTTAAGTGGTGTATATCTAAGAAACGAAATAAGTTCAAATAACTTTCCAACAGGTGAACATAAGAAGATATAATCTGCACCCGAAACTGCTTCAGCTAAGTAAGTTGTTCCCTTATGGATGACACCAAGTTCTAATGCCTTATTCAAATTCTCTTCAAAAACATCAAAACCGGTGATTTCAACGTCCTCTTGTTTCAAAGAAAGGGCTAATGATCCACCAATAAGCCCTACACCTAAGATTGCTACTTGCTTCACTGTGCTAACACCTCACGAAGTGCTTCTATAAACCAATTATTTTGTTCTTTACTACCCACAGTTACACGAATCGCGTTCGGAAACCCTAAAGCACCTCCTGAACGAACAATAACGCCTTTCCGTAGTAAAGCTTGGAAGATCTCATTGCCTTTACGACCTGTTTGAACAAGTATAAAATTCCCTTGCGATGGATAATAATCTAGTCCCATTTCAGTGAAAGCTTTATACAATTGCTCACGACCAGCTGCATTTACTTCTCTACATTTCTTTACAAATTCTTGATCCTTCAATGCAGCAATTGCTCCACGTTGAGCCAGCTTGTTTGTGTTAAACGGTTCACGAACACGGTTTAGCTTATCGATAACTGCAGCATCAGCAATCCCGTAGCCAATACGAAGTCCAGCTAGGCCATAAATTTTGGAGAAGGTTCTAAGAACAAGAATATTCGGATATTCTTTAATTAAATGAAGTGATTCAGGATACGATTCATCCGTTACATATTCATAGTAAGCTTCGTCTAATACAATCAATACATTACTAGGTACTTGCTTAACAAATGATAAGATTTCTTCCTCAGAATTAATTGTTCCTGAAGGATTGTTGGGATTACAAACCCAAACAATTCTTGTTTGTTCGTTAATTTGTGCAAGCATACCTTCTAAGTCGTGAACACCATTTTTCAGAGGAACCTCAGTGACTCCAGCCCCTTCGATAATGGAGGTAGTTTTGTAAACCGAGAAGGTTGGCGTTGCCATCACCGTATTAGTTCCAGGCTGCAAATAGGCTCTAGCTGTTAGCATAAGTAACTCATCTGAACCATTTCCCGTAATTAATTGGTCAACCTTTACCCCTAGGAATTTAGCAAGCTCTTCTCTTAAATCCACACTTGCTCCATCTGGATAGAGTGCTAATTGGTCTAGTTCCCCCACGATTGCCTCTCTTACCTTCGATGAACAACCAAAAGGATTTTCATTGGAAGCAAGCTTAATGATTCGATCCAGCCCTAATTCTTTTTTAACCTCTTCGATAGGTTTTCCTGGTTGATAGACTGGTAAATCGACAATTTGTGATTTTGGTATCATTTCCACCACTCCTAGAGTAAATTTCTTTTTATCTTACTCCACATTTTAGGGTTTGTACAAATCTTTTTATTTCTTGCAATCCATTATCTTTGGTATTCTCATTCATTAATTGTGAACCTACTTCCTCAATCACTCGTACAAGCGCACTCCCTACAATCAAACCATCTGAGTGTGGTGCGAGTGCCTTCATTTGCTCAGGCGTAGAGATCCCAAAACCAACGGCAATGGGCACACGGCAATGACTTCTAACCTCCTGAAGAAACTCCTCAATTCCTTCTGCGAATTGGGCTCTTGCTCCCGTAACTCCAAGGGATGAAACACAGTAGAGGAAGCCTTCCGCCTGTTGGGCGATTTTCTGTACCCGCTGTTTAGATGTAGGCGCAACTAGGGAGATCAGTGGGATATCGTAATCCTTAGTAATAGATTTGATTTCCTGCGTTTCTTCAAGAGGAAGATCAGGGACAAGGAGTCCATCTAGACCTTCTCTTTTCATTTCTTCGAAGAGTCGATGAAATCCAAATTGCATCACAGGATTATAATAAGTAAATAAAATAACGGGGATATGAAGTCCTTTTCTTCTCATCTCTCCCACTAGACGGATACAATCATGGATCGTAACCTTGTTTGCTAAGGCTCGAGCAGAAGCCTTCTGGATCGTTGGTCCATCTGCCAATGGATCAGAATACGGAACCCCTAATTCAAGGATATCCGCCCCTTGCTCCTGTAAGGCTAAAGCAATATCAATTGTTGCTGCGGGGGTTGGGTCTCCACCTGTAATAAAAGGAATAAACAAGGGTGCCGAACTCTCTCTAAATTTCTCTTGAATTGCCGAATTTCCTCTTTGACTATTCATGTTTACCCACCTTTACATATTTCTGAATGGCCTCAACATCCTTGTCTCCTCTTCCAGAAAGGCAAATAACAAGAAGATGATCTTTCGGTAGAGTAGGTGCTAATTTTATGGCTTCAGCAACAGCATGAGAGCTTTCAAGTGCAGGAATAATGCCTTCCTTGACACAAAGTAGCTGTAGGGCGTCAAGTGCTTCCTGATCCGTTATTGGGTGATAAACAGCACGACCTGTTTCTTTTAGATACGCATGTTCAGGTCCTACCCCTGGATAATCCAACCCTGCTGAGATCGAATAGGGTTCTTGGATCTGTCCAAATTCATCCTGTAATAAATAGGTTAGTGATCCATGGATGACCCCTTTCGTTCCTCTTGCAAAGGTAGCGGCATGCTGATCCGTATCCACTCCATGGCCTGCTGCCTCAACACCAATTAAACGAACATCCTTGTCCTCTACAAATGGATAGAAAATACCCATGGCATTACTTCCGCCTCCGACACAAGCAACGATCGTGTCAGGTAAACGACCTTCCAGTTCAAGGATCTGTTTTTTTGTTTCATCACCGATAATTCGCTGAAAATCACGAACCATCATAGGATAAGGATGGGGTCCAACAACTGACCCGATTAGATAAAATGTATCATCTACCTGTGAAACCCAATATCGGATAGCTTCATTCGTGGCATCTTTTAATGTTTTATTCCCTGATGTTACTGGAACTACCTCTGCCCCAAGTAACTGCATACGAAAAACATTTAATTGTTGTCGGGCAATATCCTCCTCACCCATGAACACCTTACATTCTAAGCCAAGCTTGGCCGCTACAGTGGCAGATGCCACACCATGCTGACCAGCTCCTGTTTCTGCGATAATTTTCTTTTTGCCCATTCGTTTAGCAAGCAAGCCTTGTGCTAATGCATTGTTTAACTTATGTGCACCGGTATGGTTTAAATCTTCACGTTTCAAGTAAATTTTTGCCCCGCCCAGGTACTCAGTCAGCCGATCTGCGAAGTAAAGCGGTGTTTGCCTACCAGCATAAAAACGATACAATTCGTTTAATTCCCTTGAAAATTCAGGATCTGCTGCTGCAGCTTGATATGCCTGCTCTAGCTCCTCTAAGGCGTTCATTAATGTCTCAGGTACATATTTCCCGCCAAACTCTCCAAATCTACCATATTGATTAGGTACTGCGGTCATTCCCCTTCACCCTTTCCATGAATTCGATCATTTTCGTTCTATCCTTCTGTCCATCCGTCTCAATTCCACTAGAAATATCGATTCCATGCAAAGGCCAATTGTCTAGTAAGCTTACTATGTTGTCCTTATGGAGTCCACCGGCGACAATTAGTTTAATATTGTGTTCATTACACCATTCGTAATAGGTTCCAAGTACCTCCCAACGGAAGGCTCTTCCTGTTCCGCCTGCTTCTGACGGATCATAAGTATCAAGAAGTAAATAATCAATGACCTCTTTATAGGAATCAAGCGTTGTTCTCAGATCAATCCCATCTTCTTTGCCTACATGAAATGCTTTTATTATCCTAACTCCAAAGGAATGGCACACTTCAGAGCAAAAGGTAGGGGATTCTTCTCCATGTAGTTGAATAATATCAAGCTCTGCTTGTTGAAGTACATTTCGAATTTCATCCATAGTTGGATTAACAAATACGCCAACCTTTGCGATTCCTGTAGGAACAGCTTTCGTTAAGATAGCCAGTTGGTCAATCTGAACCCTCCGTCTACTAGGGGCTAGTATAAAGCCTACCATGTCCACCCCAAGTCCCCGAAGCACAGCGATCGCCTCACTATTTTTAAAGCCACAATACTTCACAAGGGGGAGCCTGTTCATTTACCCACCAACTCTAACACTGCTTGGGTAATGTCTTGCTTTCTCATGAAATGCTCCCCAACCAAAACCGCCCTTACTCCAAGCCTACTTAAATAGTCAATATCTGATTTGCCATTGATCCCACTCTCGCTTACTACAGCAATATCTTTGGGAATAAAGTGAATTAATTCCTCCGTCGTACGAAGTGATGTTTCGAAGGTTTTTAAGTTACGATTATTAATTCCAATAAGCGGTGGCTTCGTACACGACAATACCGTATCAAGCTCCTCTTGGTTATGAACTTCTATCAATACATCCAATCCCAGATCCCTTGCTAATTGGGATAAACTCACAATTTGTTCTTCCTCAAGAATGGCCGCGATCAACAATATACAATCTGCACCGATCAATCGTGCCTCATATACCTGTAGAGGGTCAATAATAAAATCCTTGCGAAGCAGCGGGGTAGATGTTTGTTTCCTAATTTCACTGAGATATTGTTTATTTCCCTGAAAAAAAGTTGAATCTGTCAAAACCGACATAGCGTCTACACCAGCTTCTTCATAAGATGAAGCAATGGCTAACGGATCGAAATCGGTGCGAATTAGTCCTTTAGATGGAGAGGCCTTTTTCACTTCTGCAATCACACTTACTTGCCTGTGACTTCTCATGAGTCTATCAGCAAAGGGTAAGGTTGCAGGAAGCAATGCAAGTTTGCGTTCAACCTCACGATCATTCCAGTTTTCCTTTAATTGTTCAAGCTCTATTTTCTTTTGCACGACAATCTTATGAAGCATGACAAAGACCTCCTGTCACCTCGATCAACTGTTCTAATTTGCCCATTGCTAACCCTTGGTCAATCAATTCTGCAGCTAATTGTACCCCTTCCTTCAAGGTACTACAATGATCAGCTAAATAAAGAGCAGCAGCTGTATTTGCCAGAACAATTTCTCGATTAGCACCTTTTGCTCCTGAGAAGATATCACGAATAATAGTGGCATTCGCTTCTGCTCCTCCTCCTGTAACATCTTCTATCCTATATCGATTTAAACCAAGATCTTCTGGAGTAACATAATAGGTGTTAATTTCTCCATTCTTTAATTCTACAATTTTGGTTGATGCAGATACACTAATCTCATCCATTCCATCTTCACTAGCAACAACCAAACAACGGCTTAGACCGAGCTCACGTAATACTTGGGCTAATTTCTCTGCCAAGGACACATCATAGACACCAATAAGCTGACGATCAGCAGAGGCGGGATTCGTTAATGGCCCGAGTAAGTTAAATACGGTACGAAAACCGATTTCTTTGCGTGTACTCACCGCATGGCGCATAGCCTGATGATAAAGGGGGGCAAACATGAAACAAAGATTTGTCAGGTTCAAACAGCTTAATGCCTCATTCTCGGCCAATTGAATGGATACACCCAGCTTTTCAAGAACATCTGCACTCCCACTCTTGCTTGATACCGCACGATTACCATGCTTTGCAACTTTCACCCCACCTGAGGCTGCAACAATGGCTGATGCTGTGGAAATATTGAACGTTATCCCACCATCACCACCTGTCCCACAGGTATCAATGACATTGCTCGTAGTAGTCTCTATTCTTCTAGCCTTATTTCTCATCGTTAAGGCAAATCCCGTAATTTCCTCTACTGTTTCTCCTTTTATTCTTAGGGCAGTTAGAAAACTCGCAAGTCTTGCAGGTGCTACCTCCCCATTCATAATCAAATCCATAGCCTTCATGGCCTCATCTCGACTCAAATCTTTCAATTCCACAACTTTATTTAATAATGGTTGAAACATGCTCGTCATCCTCCTCTAATCTCACAATCTGCTTTGCCATTTGGACGGCCTTGATCATAGCTTTTGCCTTATTTTCCGTTTCTTCAAATTCCTTCTCAGGTACAGAATCAGCCACAATACCTGCTCCAGCCTGAACATAAGCCTTATTATTCTTAAATACAACCGTACGGATCGTGATGCAAGAATCCATATTTCCTGAGAAACCAAAGTATCCAATTGCTCCCGCATAAGCATTTCTAGCAGTTGGTTCAAGCTCTGCAATAATCTCCATAGCCCTTAGTTTTGGCGCACCTGATACCGTTCCCGCGGGAAAACACGATATGAGTGCGTTGAAGGAATCTTTATCGTCCTGTAATCTCCCACTTACATGGGAAACGATATGCATAACATGAGAATAAAGCTCGACTTCCATAAATTGCTCTACCTGAACAGTCCCATATCTTGCTACTCTGCCAATATCATTCCTGCCTAAATCAACAAGCATATGATGTTCGGCCCGTTCCTTCTCATCAGCTAATAGATCCTTCTTTAGTTCCTCATCTTCCTCGGCATTCTGTCCTCTTTTTCTTGTACCGGCAATCGGTCGATTCTCTACCTTGCCATCTTCCACCCGTACAAGTAACTCTGGGGAGGTGCCAACTAGAACTTCCGTTTCATCAAATTGAAGAAAATACATATATGGCGAAGGATTTAGTAGTCGCAATACCCGATATACCTCGAAGGGATCAGGCGGATTATCTATTTCGAATCGTTGAGATAATACAACCTGAAAAACATCACCAGATGCGATATATTCCTTTGCCTGTTCAACCATTTGCATAAATCTTTCTTTCGTTACGTTTGATTGAACTTCATTTGATTCATAGCTATTAGGAAGTGCATATAAATTCCGGTTAACCTGATCGGCATCACGAATTTTTCTTGCAAGCGTACGAATTTGTTTACAACATTCATGATATTTTCTCTCGATTGTCACTAAATCTTCAGCTTGATCAAGATGAAGATGGCCAATCACTTGAATTTCTTGTCTTAAATGATCAAATACAATCACTTGATCAGCAAACATGAATGCCACATCATCCATGAATAAGTCATTAAGAGCCGCGTCTGGTAACTCCTCATAGTTCTGGAGTATGTCAAAACCAAAATAACCAACAGCCCCACCGTAGAATCGTGGAAAGTCTAATTCAACAGGACTGCGAAATTTAGCGAGAGTCTCTCTTAAGTATTCAATCGGATTTCCAGAAATAGCATCGATATGACCATCACGATATTTCATTTCGATTTGTTGTTTCTTTGCACGAAGCACCATCATGGGCGTTAGTCCGATAAAAGAATACCGTGCCCAACGGCTCCCACCTTCTACACTTTCAAGTAAGAAGGTTTCATTGCCTCTTACCTTTTGAAAGATACTGATTGGAGTCTCTTGGTCAGCCATAAATGTCATACGAACGGGTATTAGATTGTAACGGTTGGATAATTCAACTACTTGATCTAATCGGGGATAATACACTTTGTTCACCTCTCCATAGTTGGTAAGAGATGAAGAATCAGAAACTGAGGGGTGGTATGTGGAATTTTTCAAGAATGCAAAATAAGCCCAGGATGACCTGGGCTGAATATGCAAAATATCGGCAAGATCTTAGAAGAAAATCTTGCTTACCTACATATCAGACTGATGCTCTCCCTCAACTCTACTCATCTCTAATAAAAGCTAATCTCTACTCTTCTCAATACTTAATCGTCTAATTAGGTTTAATTTTATAACAAATTTAATTTGCTGTCAATTCATTACTACGAACCAAATCCGGTCTTAATCGCATAGCACCACGAAGGAAAACATGCTTAACCTCGTTTTGTTTCATGGCTGTATTAGTTAGGATCATCACTCGAATACACTTATCTAGACTTCCTGAAACCGGAATTTCATTCGAACACATTAAAGGAACCAAGTCCCATCCTGGAAGAGAACGAACGGCCTTCGCCGGAAAATCTGCCTGCAAATCATGTGTCACCGTTATGAAAACAGCTGCAACATCTTCCGGATCAACGCAATTTTGCTTAATAATTTCTTCCATTAATCCCTTTGTGTGGGTCAAGATTTCTTGGGATGAATCCTCTTCTACAGTGGTTGCTCCACGAATCCCCCTCATTCCCATAACTAATCCACCTCTTTAAGCATTCTTAGTGTTTCAATAATAGCTGATTCTTGAACATCTTTTATAATCTCTACTTTTCCAATTTGAGTTGGTAAGACGAATACAAGCTTACCACCACTCCCCTTTTTATCGTGCCTCATTGCTTCAAGAACCTCGACTGGGTCAAAAGAATGTGGCATACGAACAGGAAGGTTAAATTTTTTCAGTAAAGAAATGGTTTGTTTCGATACTTCCAAAGATGGATCACAAAGCCCAATTCTCTCTGCAAGTAGAGCTGCGGCAACCATTCCAATCGCCACTGCTTCCCCGTGAATTAGCTCACCAAAACTGGTCAGAGCCTCAAGAGCATGCCCGAATGTATGACCCAGATTTAAAATAGCACGGATCCCTTGTTCGGTCTCATCCTCTGAAACAACCTGTGCCTTAATCGAACAACCCTTTTGGATGGCCTCATCAATATAAGGTGATTCTAAAGCAAGGAGCTCCCTTGAGTGTTCCCCTAACCATTCAACAAGGGAATTACTCCAAATTAATCCATGTTTAATCAATTCTGCAAATCCTGCATAGATCTCTCTCGCTGGAAGGGTGGTTAAAGTACTTGTATCATACAAAACCATCAATGGCTGGTGAAAAGCACCAATAATATTCTTAGCCAATGGATGATTGACAGCAACCTTCCCCCCCACACTACTATCATGTGCAAGAAGTGTTGTTGGAAGTTGTATAAAAGGGATCCCCCTCATATAGGAAGCCGCACAGAATCCTGCCAAATCCCCAACTACTCCACCACCAAGAGCTAATACGACAGATTTCCGGTCGATCCCTGCCGTAAGTGCACTCGCTGTAACTTCTTCTAGCTGAGCTAATGTTTTGGCCTTTTCACCAGATGGGACGATATGGGTGCTGCAAACATATCCAGCGTTAGTTAATAAAGCTAGAACGTTATCCAGATAAAGAGGGGCTACCTGATTATCCGTGACAATAAATAGCTTAGTATTAACGTCTACCCCTCTTCCCACTAACTCTTGTGGTAAACCCTGCAATAGATGACGTCCAATTCGAATAGGATAGCTGCGCTCCCCGAGTTCAACGATAAGCTCTTTCATAACTAAATATTCTCCAAATAGCTTTGGTATTGTTTTACGCTTTCCTTCATCTGTTCTAGATTATCACTGTGGAAAGTTTCGCATAATGCACGGGCTATTTCAAACGAAACTACAGCCTCAGCTACAACACTTGCAGCCGGAACGGCACAACTATCGGAACGCTCAATCGTTGCTTCGAATGACTCCTTCGTTAACAAATCAACACTTTGTAATGGTTTATATAAGGTTGGAATAGGTTTCATAACACCACGAACAACTATCGGCATTCCAGTAGTCATCCCACCTTCTAATCCACCAGCACGGTTTGATTTGCGTGAAAATCCAGTTTCTTTACTCCATATAATCTCATCGTGGACAAGAGATCCTGGTTTTGCTGCTGCCTCAAAACCAATCCCAATCTCCACACCTTTAAATGCCTGAATACTCATGATAGCTTGTGCTAATCGTCCGTCGAGTTTTCGATCCCATTGGACATGACTTCCTAAACCAACAGGCACCCCTTCAACGACTACCTCAACAATTCCACCTAGAGAATCTCCTTCTTCCTTAGCCTTATCAATTAACGCCATCATTTTTTCAGCTGCCTGAGGATCTAGGCACCGAACCGGCGATTCTTCTGTGATACGGACCATCTCTTCTAATGAAACCTGAACAGATTCGGCCTCTACCTCGCCGATTCTTGTCACATGCCCACCTACTTGGATGTCAAACTGTTCTAATAATTGTCTAGCTACAGCACCAACAGCTACACGTATAGCTGTTTCTCTCGCACTAGAACGCTCAAGTATATTTCTCATATCCTTTTGGTTATATTTAATCGCACCATTCAGATCAGCATGTCCGGGTCTTGGCCGTGTAACTTGACGTTTCACTTCCTCGCCCTCTGTAGTTGGCTCAGGCCCCATAATAGTTTGCCAATGGCTCCAGTCCTTATTATCCACTACAAGGCATACAGGTGCACCCGTTGTCAATCCATGACGTACACCGCCTACAATTCGAACTTGATCTGTTTCAATTTGCATACGGCGACCACGACCATGTCCCTTTTGTCGACGAAGCAATTGCTCGTTAATCTTTTCTATTGAAATGGGTAAATTACTTGGAAGCCCTTCAATAATGGCCGTTAGTTGTGGACCATGTGATTCACCAGCTGTCAGGTATCTCATTGTTTTTCTCCTTCCACCCTTTAACGCTTTTATGTGCTATATTATAGTATATGCGTTATCAAATTGGTAGTATTAATATTAACACTTTGGTAAGTAAA
>DATFAS010000027.1:0-2521 GCA_035254305.1 Bacillota bacterium | reverse complement strand
TGGTTAGGGTTATTTTGGAGGCAGATGAAGATGTGATCCGGGCTGTTCAAGAATATATCCAATATGTGGAGGATAGTTTCCAAAAAAAGCTAACAGAGTCAGCGATGCTTGCTATAATGGATCACCTATCGTTTGCTATTAGACGGTTACGTCAAGGAATTGAAATTAGAAATCCGTTTTTAAATGAAGTTCGTAGTTTATATCCACAAGATTATGCATTGGCAAGTGAAGGGGTCAAGCTATTAGAAAGACGACTGCAAGTTGAGATTCCAATGGACGAAATTGGCTTTCTTGCCCTTCATCTCCACACAGCACGAACAAACCAAAGTCTAAGCAAGTTAAATCGATTTTCGAATCTTATTGCTAAGCTAATGGAAGTTATTGAGCTGCAGCTAAACATAGATATTAACAAAACATCCATTGATTATGCCAGATTAATCACTCATCTTCGGTTTGCCATTGAAAGAACAGAAGCTAGGCAACCCCTTGAAGAAAATCATCCACTAAGTACATTATTACAAAAAGAATATCCAAAATCCTATAATCTGGCGTGGAAATTAGTAAAAATCATGCAAAATGAGCTAAATGTAAATATACCTGAGGCGGAAGTAAGTTATTTGACTTTGCACATACAACGGATCGTTAGCCATTTGGAATAGTAGTCCTGTTAGGGAAGGAAAAAACAATTCAATCAAGTTGATGGTTATGAACATGAATCATTCAACTTGAGTATTTTTTCTTCTTATTGGGACGTTTTTAGTCCTTGTGGTTAGGTAAGTGTCCCTGTGTCCCCAACTTTTAAAGATAAGACAGAAGAAAAGTAATAAACAATAACGACGATAAGTATTGGTAAAATATTAAACTTATATAAATTATGGAGGTTCATGATGTCTATATCATTTGATTATTTAAATGCTTTATCCTTTATGCAAGAGAGTGAAATTGAAAACTTAAGTGAATTTGTAAAAACAGCACATAATTGCCTCCATGAAAAAACGGGGCCAGGTTCCGATTATCTTGGGTGGGTCGACTTACCCCTCCACTATAATAAAGAAGAATTAGAACGAATTAAGCAGGCGGCCAACAAAATTCAAAAGGATTCACAAGTTCTTGTGGTAATTGGGATTGGTGGTTCTTATTTGGGAGCAAGAGCTGCGATTGAATCGTTATCGCATACCTTTCATAACCAAATAAATGGTACAACGGAAATTTATTTTGCAGGTCAAAATATTAGTTCGACGTATCTTACCCATCTATTAGAAGTAATAGAGGGCAAGGATATTTCGATTAATATCATTTCAAAATCAGGAACAACTACAGAGCCTGCTATTTCCTTCCGTGTTTTCCGTAAATATCTAGAGAATAAGTATGGGAAAGAGGAAGCAAGAAAACGAATTTATGTAACTACAGACCAATCCAAAGGAGCATTAAAGAAACTAGCTAATGAAGAAGGATATGAAACGTTCGTCATCCCTGATGATGTTGGAGGGAGATATTCGGTATTGACCGCTGTAGGGCTTTTACCCATTGCTGTTGCAGGGCTCGATGTTAATCGAATGATGCAAGGTGCTGCTGATGCTGTGCAAAAATACAACAATCATGATTTAATGAGTAATGAATGCTATCAGTATGCTGCTGTAAGGAATGCTCTATATTGTAAGGGGAAGACGACTGAATTACTTGTTAGCTACGAACCATCCCTTCATTATATTTCAGAATGGTGGAAGCAATTGTTCGGAGAAAGCGAAGGGAAGGATCAGAAGGGCATCTATCCTTCGTCTGCTGACTTTACCACTGACTTACATTCATTAGGGCAATATGTGCAGGAAGGACGACGGGATCTTTTTGAAACAGTGCTGCTAGTAAAGAAACCTAGAATCCCAATGACCATTCTTGAAGACCCTGACAATGTGGATGGATTAAACTTTCTAACCGGCAAGACAATGGATGAAGTTAATAAGAAAGCTTTTCAAGGAACATTATTAGCCCATGTGGATGGTGGCATCCCTAACTTGGTCATCGAATTAGAGGAATTGAATGAATATACATTTGGTCAAATGGTCTATTTTTTTGAGAAAGCTTGCGGAATTAGCGGGCAACTGCTTGGTGTTAATCCGTTTAATCAACCAGGAGTAGAAGCTTACAAGAAAAATATGTTTGCATTATTAGGAAAGCCTGGCTTTGAGGAAGAAAAGAAGAAGCTCGAACAACGCTTAAATAAATAAAAAATGAAAGATGACATGGAGACGAAACACTCGTCCTTTCATGTCATTTTTTCATATCATCAGGGAACAATTCGTTTTTTCCGTGGAGAACGTAAGGGAACCATAGTAGAAATTAACTTGCCCATATGCTAATACAGGAGAGCTCAATCACATTTTCACCTCCCTAGGCTCCCGTGCATACAATGCAGGTACGAAGAGAAAAGAGGTGACAGACTTGACACGGCGTGTTGGATCCATAGAAGCGCCTCATCGCATTAATGTTGTCTTAACGCATGAGAAGAGTAAAACCCATTCAT
>DATFAS010000026.1:0-8229 GCA_035254305.1 Bacillota bacterium | reverse complement strand
GATATAATTGAGTTTATATTTTCATATAGAAAGAGTGATAGCTTTATGTTTCTTTTTATGATTATCCTTTTATTTTGTGCCATCCTCTTCTATGCCTATTCAAATACAAAGAAGCCCGTTTTTACACGGATTTCACTACCGATTTGCAATGATTGGGAAGGCCAGTTAAGAGTTTTACACCTATCCGATTTACACATGGAAAACATTTCTGTTACTCCAGAGCAGTTATATGATCAATTAAAGAATGAAAAAATTGATATCATCGCCCTTACTGGTGATTATCTTGATCGAGCTCGAAGTATTCCTAAGCTCGCCTTATATTTAGACGTTTTAAATCAGTTATCGCCCAAGTTTGGTATCTACGCGGTTTTTGGTAATCATGACTACGTATTAAAAGGACAAAATTTTAAGAGACTCGAATTCCTTTTACTAGATAAAGGGTGTCATGTTTTAAGAAATGAAAGCAAGTCTATTTTTGTTGATGGAAAAAAAGTTAACATTATCGGAATTGATGATTATCATACGAGAAGAAGTGATCTAGAATTATCTTTTTCTTCGATTGATCGTGAGGCCATTCATTTAGTGTTGACACATGATCCTAACATTGTTCTGAAGATGAAGGACTATCCCTATGATTATTTACTTTCCGGCCATTTCCATGGTGGGCAAATTCATTATCCTAAAGCTTTTCACTTGAAAAAGATGGGTAAGCTTCCAAGTATGGATATGATTAAAGGACTTCATTATTTTGAAGAAAGAGCCTTTTATATTAGTGAAGGGCTGGGTCAGACGGGATTTAACATCCGACTTCGCTCCAAGCCGGAAATAACTATGCATACATTAACTGCCAAATAAAATAACTTTATTGGAAATGCATTCATTGCATTTCCTTTTTTTATGCTATAAAGCCCCACATGAATTTCACCTTTTTCCTCACACTAAACACAAAGATACCATTTGAGGTGAATCCATTTGCGATATGTACTTTCCTTGATTGCTATTGTTGCCCTGTTTTCTTTTGTTCTGATTCCAAAATGGAATCAATCTAGTCTAGAACACATTGCATCCCATCAGTCCAAAAGCCAGGTGCTCAACCTTCCAGAGAAAATTGATTTTATTAATCAAGTCGATCAAACGGTTGAGAGTCTAAACAACAGTTCTCACATCACAACGATCCACCATAATTCACAAGACAAGAGTCATGCGGTCAAAAATGAGGTAACCATTAAATTCAAAAAAAATCCTGACAAATCAGAAATGGCGACAATCCACCATGATATCGACGGAAAGGTAAAAAAACAATGGGATTCCTATTGTATTTTCAAATCAAAAACTAAGAGCACCGAAGACTTAATTGCCTATTTCTTGTCACGTAGCGATGTTGAATTTGCAGAGCCAAACTTTCTACTCCTTCCCAATAAACTACCAGATGATCCTTTGTACAAACGGTACCAATGGAATCTTCCCTCCATTAAAGCTGAACAAGCCTGGGACATCTCCCAAGGGAAGCCAGGGGTAATTGTAGCTATTGTAGATACAGGGGTCGATACGTCACATGAAGAATTTAAGGATAAGCTTGTTCCCGGATATAATGTTTTAATGGATACTAACAATCCAATGGATGATAATGGCCATGGAACACATGTAGCCGGTATTATATCAGCAAACACGAATAATAATGTAGGTGTGGCAGGGGTGTCTTGGAACAATCAGATTATGCCCGTTAAGGCGATTGGAGCAGAGGGAGCCGGTAGTTCATTTGATATAGCTAAAGGGATTAAATGGGCAACAGACCACGGTGCACGGGTGATCAATATGAGTGTTGGAAATTACCATCCCTCAGCCGTTCTCGAGGATGCTATCCATTACGCATATAATAAAGGCGTTGTAATGGTTGCAGCTTCAGGTAATGACAATACCAACCAACCTAGCTACCCCGCCTCTTACCCAGAGGTACTAAGTATTGCGGCTGTTGATGATCAGCAAAATCGAGCAACCTTCTCTAATTTTGGAGATAGTGTGGGGGTTGCTGCCCCAGGAGTTGATATTGCAAGTACCTATATCTACAATGAATACGCAGCCCTTTCAGGGACTTCCATGGCATGTCCACATGTTGCAGGCCTTGCTGGTTTAATTTTATCGGTGAATCCTAGCTTAACTAACAAGGATGTTGTCTCAATTATTGAGCAATCTGCTACAGACCTTGGAGACCCAGGAAAGGATCCTATGTATGGATACGGATTAATTAACATCAACAAAGCATTACAAATGGCAACAGCCAAGACCGAAGCACAACCCACAGCTAACAATCCAAGCGTTCCTGCAAAATCAGGCTTCCTCCATAATATTGCCAACATGTTTGGTCTTTAATTATAAAGAAATAAAGCAACCCTCTATAGGGTTGCTTTATCTGTTCCACTCATCTTTTTCATGGTAATATAATCTGTTTCGTAATACTGAAGTTCATCCCTTAGGTATTCGAACGTTTTCGAAAGGGATAAAGTTAATTCCTTAAGCTCAGGAGTCACTTCCTTACGGAAAATGATCGCATCTCTTCCTGTATAGGAATGACGACCATCTTCTTCGTAAACCTCACCCTTCGGATAGAAGAACAAGTTAACACAAGTGTGATAAAGCTGATAAAGAACCTCTTGAGCAAACTCTTTATTAAACTGGGATCTTCTCAAACAAATGCTAATGTTTTCGTAAACTTTTTCACAATGAACAAGTAGGTGGCGAATATCAGCGAGGTATGCTCTATAATAAGGCAAATATTCCTCAGGGTCACCACTCTGTTTCACAAGCCCATCTAAAGTAGTAGAATTAAGAAATTTTTCAATATCCATTGAAACTTTCTTTAGGCGGTTATACGATTCCTCGCATAATTCCTTTAATTGAATCTCAGGCATGATTAGACCTCCAACCTTTTGATTTATATCTATTCTAGCAAATGAAATGGGGTTTAAGAAAGTATTAATTTACTGCATTAATAAAGTCCAAATATTCATAATTGACCCTTGTGTATAAAACAAAAACCTAGAACGTTCGAATAGCTAGAACGACTAGGTCTCATCTATTACACAGCACACGGGAAGATATCCATTTAGTTGGTGAACTACCTCCGTAAAAATCCCCCTCACTTTCATCTTACCAAATAACCTTCTATTACTAGACTATTTATAAGACTTGGTTCACATACCAAATGAAGGTGATTTTATTATTCGGTTAAAAATAAGACGTAGATGCTAAAGATAGGATATCTTTTGACTCAGAAGCAAGTTTTCTTACAACCTCAGCCGCACTGTCAATCTCATGAATTAATCCCACACTCTGACCACAATTCAACCATCCTTCTTGAAGATGTCCATCAATAGCTGCAATTTTGTTATTATTCCCGCGTATATAAGGGAGTAATTCTTCAATCGTAGGACGAGTTTTCTCTATCTCTAAGATCTTATCAACAAACGGTCCCTTCAAGACTCTTGTCACGCGACCAATAGATCTTTCAATGACAACTGTAGCATCATCTGAGGCTTCAACAAGTAATTGTTTGTAATCAGGATGTGCCTCACATTCTTGTGTGGCAATAAATCGGGTTCCAAGCTGTACACCATCTGCTCCTAGAAGCATGGCGGCAGCAATCCCTCTACCGTCTGAAATTCCACCTGCAGCCACCACTGGAATACTAACAGCTTTGGCTACCTGAGGAATAAGGGAGAAAAGGGTAAGCTCTGCTGGGCCATTATGTCCACCTGCCTCAAATCCCTCACAAATCACGAGATCAGCTCCAGCTTGCTCTGCTTTAACAGAATGAACAACTGTTGAGGTAAGAACCATCACCACAAAACCAGCTTCTTTAAAAACAGGGATAAGAGGTCGAGGGTTTCCAGCTGATAAACTGATAGCCTTAATCCGATCCTTATTATCAAGGATAACCTGTACATAATCAGAGGAATCCCTATGTTCACTTAACGGTAGATTGACCCCTAGGGGTTTATCTGTCAATTCACAAGCTATCCGAATCTGGTCGGCCAACCCCTCCGCAGAACGACCTGCAGAGCCAATTACACCAAGTCCTCCCCCATTCGATACAGCGGCAGCCAATGCTCCATTCCCAATATAGGCTAATCCGCCCTCAAGAATGGGAAATTCAATATTTAATAATTGACAGATACGATTACTGCTCACGCACATTCCTCCCCGTTAGATAGAAGTGTAAAGCTGCTTTTCTGACAGATTGTCCAAATTCTCCTTTTCCCACTTTATGATGAAGAGACGAAGCTTATGATTCGTTGATAAGATTTGGTCCTTCTTTTCCATTAACTGTTTGATTTCCAAAATGTTTCCTAATTTAAACCAATGCAGTACCTCGTGTTCTAATATCTTTAATTGGTCTTCTCGTCTTGCAAGGATTTGGCGGAGCCGTTCAAATCTTGCAGAAAAGGTTAAATTATCATCCACTCGTACTGTTCCCACTTAGGTTAAGATAGTTCTTCAACTATTTCTTGAAGCTTGGCTAGGACTTTCTCGTTTTTTTCTTTTTCCTTCATTAAGAATTCGATGGCTCCCAAATTACCCGATGCAAAATGTTGCAATACTTCCTGCTGCATATCGTTAGAACGCTTTTCTAGCTTTATTAAAGCACCCATTAGGTCGGAAACCACTTCATCCACCACAGTATTCGATAAGTTTTGTTCACGATCTAAAGTTTCCTGATTCATGGCTACGGCCACCTCCGAATAAGATTCGTTTATCCTATCATTCATTTCTTTCATGAAATTGGTACTGGAATTATCTACAGATTGCTGTTCATTAGAGGCATCCAATAAATACAGCTTGTCCCCTTCGATAACGAAGCGTTGATCGACCTGAGGCACAAACAATCTGTGGTTCTTGCTGACATGTAACTTACTTTGGATTAGAAAAGCAATGTCATTTAAAAACATTTCTTTTATCCCTTGTTTGGTTAGGTAGGAATAAATGTCATCATTCACTATCTCCCAATCTGCACAACACCATCGTAGATCGGTTTGTAGTTGGGAAAAGCGACTATCCCCATAAAGTCCAAGCCTATCAAAAGAATAATTCCAGGAAATTAAATTTAATCCTCTGAGCTTCCTTAGTATCTTGTCTTCACTTAGAGGAAGACCTGCCTCAGTAAGCAACCGATAAACATGGTTGGCTAGAGGTTGTGATTCATATACATATTCAATAATGGCCCTAGAATTCCCTTCACGAAACGGTGAAAAAGGATGATTCAATGCAGCTTGAATGCAAGCTTCTAGGTTAAAATTTTCATCTTCGGTGAACGCGTGCAATCGCTGAGCAATTTCTTCTCTGGAAAGGGAACGTTCCCCATGTTTGAATGTTTTTTTCACAAGGCTAACGGGTGTAAATATTTCCCCCTTCATAAAGATCCCCTTTCATCCAAGTTCTTCTCTATCATACCATGTTTTGGGAACTCCTTCTATGTAAAAAACACAAAAGTTCCTTGTTAAACCGTCTAATTTTAGGGTACACTTAAATAATAGAAAACTCGAAAGAAGGTTTGGATATGTTTTCCAATATTGGATTTCCCGGTCTCATTCTTATCCTTATTATTGCCCTCATTATTTTTGGCCCAAGTAAACTACCAGAGCTAGGACGAGCTGTTGGAAAAACTCTAAAGGAATTCAAGGATTCCACTAGAGGAATCATGGATGAAGATGAGAAAAAAGAAGAAACTAAGCAAATAAAGTAAAAAATAAAGATTCTCCTCATTTCGGAGAATCTTTATTTTTCACTTTGTCAACATACCCTTCATAGACATATGAAGAGGTGAAGTTTAAGATGGGAAAACCATTTCGCATTCGAAATCGAATACCACATAAGGATGATCCCTTTCTACTGCAGCTTATCCAAGAAAATCTTGCTAGTTACCCTTCATCATACGGTTTAACCGAAGATAAAGTGATTCATTTACTTAATAAACATACAAGAGTTGTATTGCTTACAACGAAAAAGGGAGTACGCATTGGTTTTCTAAGCTGGACAGAAAAGCCGCCTGTTATGATCCTTGAATTGTGTGTGATTGATCGTAAATATCAAGGGCAAGGGATTGCTACTTATTACATTCAGGACCTAGAGAACTATGCAAGACACCGCGATTTTACCACTCTAAGATTCTACGTAGATCTAAAAAATGAAGAAGCTCAAAAGCTTTATAAGCGCTTTGGGTTTACTCCAAAACGAATAAATCCCTTTACTAGTACAGTGCTAATGGAAAAAGTTTATCAGTGATTTCCATCACAGCAGCTTTATCTTTCTTCCATTACACTGTGATTTACTAACAAAAGGAAGGTGAAAACCGTTGACATGGTCAAATACAACAACTCCTTATGAAGAAATAGGTGGGGAGGAAACCATTGAAAAGCTTGTCCAAAACTTCTATCCAAAGGTTTATGCAGATCCTATTTTACGACCTTTATTTCAGGATGATATTACCATTATCATGAAAAAGCAAAAAATGTTCTTGACCCAATTCCTTGGAGGCCCACCACTCTATAGTCAGGTCTATGGTCCACCTGCGATGCGTGAAAGACACCTTCCTTTTACCATTACTCCTGCAAGGGCACAGGCTTGGTTACGCTGTATGAGAGCTGCTATGGATGAAATTGATCTAAAAGGTCCCATTCGAGACGTTTTTTACGAAAGACTTACCCATGTTGCATCGATCATGGTGAATTCTTCTGACACCAACCAATAACGTAACGAAGGTAGCTTCCTTAAAGATCCAAGCTACCTTCGTTTCATTACATAATATACGTATGTCCAATTTGAAGCTCAACCATAGCCTCAATTTCCATTAGTATTTTCTCAATCTCTTTGATATCATCTTTATACAATTGGCTTAAATAACGATTTCCTTTTAAATGCCTTTGTGTCTGCTCTAATCGATACTGAAGATCAATGACCCGCAAATCCATCCCAAACCCTCCATGCTGTTCGTTTTCCTTCCATGATAACTTTATTCTATAAAAACTCCTAATATACCTTAAATAAGGCGAATTTAAAGTTTTGCTTCAATTTTCGCGGGTAGCTACCTTCCTTAAAATTGAATTTTCTACAACTCCTAATCATAGATTTTTAAGGGG
Organism: Bacillota bacterium; assembly: GCA_035254305.1. Lineage (GTDB taxonomy): Bacteria > Bacillota > Bacilli > Aneurinibacillales > RAOX-1 > DATFAS01. Next base: position 1,096 of record DATFAS010000026.1, on the reverse strand, counting down.
TTGAACCGCCAGAAGGGGTTGAATTTAGATAATCACGGTATGACTAAGAGTCTTTAATTTTCTTTCAAAAAATCTTCCACGTTATCCAACAGCTGCTGCCGATTCTTTTCGTAAATTAACCAATGGGTTGCTTCCTTTACAACTACTTCTTTCTTCTTCGATGCATTTGTCAGTTTATCTATTAATGTAGGATCTGCAAAAAAATCTTGGTCTCCTCGAATAACCAAGGTTGGTACTTTAATTTTCTGTGCATCGAAAATCGGTTTATTTGACCAAATATAATAGAGATCCACCAAAGGACCCATTGGTCTTCGAATTTCCTTGTCAGGTTGCTTGCTACTCTCAGGGTCAGATGCAACAAACACTTTTTCTACCTGCTCATATGCTTCCTTTGAAACTAATTGTTTATCTCCCATCATCATGTGCCAATGATGCATACCTTTTTCGTAAGAAATCATCTGGTAAGCGGGCATTTTGGGATTAATCTCACCTGGCTTCTCCTTTGCTTCATAACTTGTTGCCATTTCTGGCAATGAAAAACCATGCATTGCCCCATATAATACTAGTTTGTCAATTGAATCCGAATGATCGGTTGCATACATCCCTGCCACAACTGCTCCCCATGACCATCCAATAATGCTTATCTTGTCTACATTTCGCGTCTTTTTAATATGCTGAATAACTGCTTCTAAATCCTTGATAGCATCTGTTGCCCGAACAGTTGGAGGATTTTGCGTAGCTGGTTTACTCATCACTTCAGGTCGGGTTGAATTTCCAAATCCGCGAAAATCCATTGCCCACGTATCGTAACCTTTTTTAGCATAGGCCTCCATCCAAGAATAACCCGTTACATCAAAAGCTGCAGCCGTCGGAACGCTATATGGCTCCAAGAATAGAACGACCTCTTTTCCTGTAAATTCCTTCTTCTCTGAATTGAATTTATGTAGAACATTTAGTTCTATTCCTGGATCAACACTCTGTACCTTTAATTCTTCCATTTTAGGCACAAAAGTCGGTTGATCCACAGATTGCTCTTGCTGTTTTATTTTTTGAGAAGGACTTGAAGTTTGAGTATTTGAACAACCATTTAGTGTAA
>DATFAS010000025.1:0-43636 GCA_035254305.1 Bacillota bacterium | reverse complement strand
ATCATATGAACTGCACTTTGCGGATCAAGCGCACCTGTTGGTTCATCGGCTAAAAGAATGTCAGGATCAGTGATCATTGCTCGAATCAACGCTACACGCCTTTGCTCCCCACCACTCAATTCACTCGGAAGATGCTGTAATCGATCACTCAAACCCACCTGTTCTAGCAAATCAACTACTCGTTTAGTGTCTGTTGATTTATAGTTACCTTGCATTATTTTAGGAAGGGCCACATTCTCAACCACCGATAACGTCGGAATTAAACTTGGGAATTGGTAGACGAAACCAATTTTCTGGGCACGTATTGCGGTTCTCTGCTTATCACTGAAATGGATAATATTTTGATTATCAATCCATATGTCCCCTTCTGTCGCACGATCGATCAAACCCATTAGGCTTAAGAAGGTAGATTTCCCACTTCCCGAAGGCCCAATGATCGTCAAAAACTCCCCTTTTTGAATAGTACAATGGATATTTTCCAAAGCAACAATGTATTTTTCTCTATTTATTCGATACTTCTTACTAACATTTTCGAATCTTATCATTTTACTCACCCTCCCGAATCGCTTCGTAAGGTTCTATTTTGAGAATTCCACGAACAGGAAGATAGGCAGCCACTAAAGACAGTATTGTAGTTATCCCTATAGTCCCCAACGCAATCATAAACCCAGTACCTGCCGTAGGAAAAAGTAAAGGGAGTTTTAAAATTTGCATAATCTGTATCCGGTTGTCGTACAGAGCAGCCGCAGATAGTAGAGATCCAATCAAAGCACCTATTGAAGAAACCATTCCCGCTTCAGCTAAGAGTAGAAAAACTACAGATCCTCTTCCTGCACCCATGGCTCTCATCATTCCTATTTCCTTCCTTCTCTCACTAATAAGAGCTGAGAACATAGCCATAACCTGTAAAGAACTCATCACTAATACAAGGGTAATCATTAAATAGCTTAATAGTTTAACTGGAAACACCTGTCGTTGGACCGCATCCTTTAATCCTTTGCCTTTTACCACATCAACAGGTAACCCTAATTTATCCAATTCCCGAGAAATCAAGGATTCCATTCCAGGCTTGGCTTTCACTAGTACAACAGACACGGAACCCGGTGGAAACGTCATTACAGTATTCGGAGTGTTCCTTAGTTCATTTGCTGCATCCATGGTAATAAAGATTGTCTTATCTGTTCCCATTCCAGTTGGGAAAAGCACATTGTGGACAAAAAAGTCTTTTCCAAACAAAGTAATCCATTCTTCAACATTTTCGTCGTCATAATGATAAAGAAAATTTTCCCCTCCTGCATCAGAACCAATGATCACGTCATACTTCCCCATCAAGCTTTTTTTCGCAAGCCATGGCTTAAGAGTGAAATCTTGATTCGGATCAAAAGCAATGATTGGAAAATCCCCTTCTGTTCGACAGCAAACGGTGGAAACCGTCTGAAGATAGAGTTGTGCAGTTACCTGTTCAATTTCAGGAATCGAACGGATCTTCTCCAATACTGAGCTTGGCATATAAAAAGGAGTGGGATTGCCTGAAATAATCATTTCACCTGCAGCACTCCCATATCCCTTAGGGACAATAATCAGGTCAGCTCCTAATCGTTCTGAGCTTGCTTCTACACTTCTTTGCATAGAACCAATAAAAAAGTAGCTAGCAAAAAGAATAAAAGCAGTAATGGCCGCACTACCTGCAAGGAGCATAGTCCTTGAAATCTTTCTTTTTAAATTTCTCCAGGCGATAACAGCTAATTGATAATACATGATTACAGATCCTTTCTCTTAATGGTATGGATCGTTATCGAAATGATCCATATAACAACCACTGTCCAAATGATATGGTAGGTTATCTGTACTCCGCTGACCAAAACTTATCGCCACCATTCCTTTTGTAGTCAATCAGCCACACTTTGTTCAGCTACCTTAGAACAACCCATGACTCAAAAACCACTATTCAGGGTTTAGAAGGTAGTAAGAAAGTTTAAGCTCTTAACAGGGCGAAAAGGAACTTAAACTTTCTTTTAGAAGAAAACTATTTCAAAGTCTTAAGATACTCCACCATGGACCCCATTTGATCATCTGACCAAGAAGCCCCTAATGCTGGCATAGCATTACGACCATTTTTCAATACTTGTTTCACTCCATCCGGGCTAAGTTTATCCACAACGCCTACTAATGTTGGTCCTACCCCACCCTTAAGTCCTTGCCCGTGACAGGCTAAGCATTGAGTTGATAATGCCTTACCTGCCTCCGCACTTACCCCACCAGCACCAGAGGCAAACGTTTTGCGGTCATCAAGCGGACCTGCCGTCATAGCATATATAACTGCCCAAACTCCCAGGAATGAATAAACAAAGATCAGTACCTTAGGAATTTTGCCATGGCCTTGGCGCATCCCATTGACTTCTTCATAATGTTCATGGTCTTTATGTTCATTTGACATCCCATTCACCACCTTCAGTCCTATTCATCTTCAAGCATTCTATACTTAATTCCCTCAACATCCTCGAACTGTCCGTCCTTTTTTGCGCCCCAATAGAGAAGCAAAGCAGAAAAGGTAAAAGTGGCCATAATGACAATTAATAGAATCGAACTAAGACTCACTCTTTTTACCTCCCTAAAGTTTTATTGTGCTGGCTTAAGACTCATTAAGTATGCTACAAGATTGTTCAGATCGTTATCACTCAAATAATCATACTTTGGCATAATCGATCCATCTACAACGGCCTGTGGATCTTTAAGATGGGCTAGATTCCATTCTTTACTTGTACGTGCACCAACCCACATTAAATCTGGGCCCGTTCGGTTCGATCCCCATAGATGCGGCTTATCATTCTGATAATCCCCAGGGACCGTTACTGGACCAATGTTCATAGCCAGGTCAGCTTTAACCGGACGAACAACTTGGGTATGACAAGTATTACATCCTTGATTTATATAGACTTGACGTCCTAATGCTTCTGCAGACCCCTCAGCATAGGCTCTAGCCTCGGCATTCTTGGTGGTGGCCATCATCTGATCATCATAAAACGGAAGAATAATGGTTGAAAAAGTTCCAAGCATAAATAATACAGTAGCAGCAATGAATATCCTTAATGCGCTTTTTTCCATATCCATGGTTTTCCCCTCCTCATAAGTGTGTCTTATACAACTTAAGCAGCCGCAGTTTTTTCAGACTTAAATTTCTTACCCGATGTGACCGTCTTAAAGATATTAAAAGCGAAAATAAACTGGGCAAGAATCATCAAAGTACCACCAACCGCACGAACTGCAACAAAGGGAGCAACCATTCTCACTGTTTCAATGAATGGAGTACCGTCCATCCAAGCAAATCCTTGCATTACTCCTGCAATCCACATACTAAAGGCAAAGATTAGAAAGCCCAAAACGGACAAATAATAATGCCAGCTTTGCATGGCTTTGCTATAAATCGCACGACCTGTAATCCGTGGAATAGCATAGTAAATCATGATAAAACCAATAAAGGAGAAGGCGCCAAATGGTGCCATATGGGCATGCCCTGGTACCCAGTGTGTATATTTAACTACAGCACTTACAGACATGAGAGCTTGGAAAGGCCCTTGTAAACATGCCATCAGATAGAAGATCATCGCTGTAATAAGAAATTTCAAATTCACATTATCCTGAACCTGGTGCCATTGTCCTTTCATCGTTCCAAGTACATTGGCAAGTACAGTCCATACAGGAATAATTAACAGTACGGAAGGAATAATACCAGCTTTCATAAGCCACAATGGAATAGGACTGTTGACTAGATGGTGAGGTCCATTCCAAACATAGAACGTACCAATCGTCCAAAAACCGATTAAGGAAAGCTTGTGGCTATATAGTGGTTTCCCTGTTAACATCGGTAACAAATAATACATCGTTCCGATTCCAACCGTTGTAAACCATAATCCCAAAACGTTATGTCCATAAAACCAGTTCATATTCGCTTGGATCGCCCCCCCTACTAATGGAGAAGGGATATTTCCCACAATCCAAACCCCTGGAAGCCAAATCAATGATCCAGTAAAATACCAAATACTTACGTATAATTGCTTTTCCTTCCGGTGCTTAATTGTCATAAAAACATTGACTGCCACAAGAATAGCTAAAACAACAACAGCAATATCAAGATACCAAGGAAGCTCGGCATACTCTACTCCAGAGGTTTGACCTGTTGCTAATGCTATGACAGCAGCTACAATCCCGATATTCCATAACCAACAAGTAAAATTACCTAGTTTTTCACTCCATAACCTCACCTTAAGAAGCTTTGGAACAATATAAAACATGCAACCAACATTCACCATAGATAACCAAGCAAGAAGAACTCCATTCGTATGAATAGGTCTAACTCGGCCATACGTAAGCCATTCTGTCCCCCCCAGGAAGTCAGGCCACATTTGTTTAACAGCTACAACCAATCCAGCAAGCATGGAAATAAGAAGCCAAGCAATCGCCGTAAACCAGAAGTTTTTTGCTGCGCTATGTTCTGCATTACTAAACATAGATACCTCCCTATTTAGTTCTGAAATTACCTCCCCAATAGCAAGAACAAACCGATCATTGCCTCCTCCTTTCACCCTAAAATTAAGGTGGTAAACATTATCACATTTACCATTTTTTCATGTATTCCTAATTCCATCATAGTACAGATTTACTAGGTGTCAATGTTAGAAATGTGACGTTTTAGTGATATATATCACTTTCATTTATACTATAATTTTATTTGTAAATAGTAAAAAAGGATGCTCTTTTATAGGCATCCTATGAATCTAGTATGAATTCTAAAAGTAATAAGGAGCATAAAATTCCATCTCTTTTCCAATTTGGAAACAGAGTCTTGAGGTCTTTTTTATCAGCTATTTTTTCAAGAATGGTTGTAAAAGTAGAATCCTTGTTTATTTTACCGCTTTTTCCATTTGCCAAGATCCAATGTCTTGCTTCAGGGTCATACAAAAATCCTAGATGTTTATTTTCTTGCCTTATCCTAAGAAAAAGATGTTGAATATTTTCTTCCCCAAGATCAGGAGTCAACCCTCCAAACATACTATGCCTTGCCTCATGAATTTCTTCTATATTTTCATTAAACAATAAGTGCTTGAATATTCCCTGTGAGCTCCCATATAGGGAATCAAAGACAATCCGAACTCCACTATTTTTAATCTGTTCACAGTCAATCGTTTGCCGTAAAAAGGATAGATAGCTATCATACAGAGGAGAAAAGGTAATGGTCCCAGCACTTACTGCTTCTTGAATAGAATAAAGCTCTATAGATGGATCATTTTTTAGATTCTTCCTCCAGATTGCCCATTCCTCACTTGTCAATTCCGTGCCATCCCTATACAGCAAACGTATCCCATTATATTCTATTGCTCTAGGGCCACCTGTAATCATCATTCCATATGCTTGCCCTCTATGAATATCCAAAAGCAGCGACCCTAATGGAATGGGAGACTTCGCTAAATATACTTTAATTCCCTTCGTTGCTAGCAGCTGGGCACAAACGCGTGCTGAAACATCTGATTGAAACCTAGTATCATAGCCGATAACTATTACGGGTTGCTCCCTTTCAACGAACCACTTATCTATCAGAGCTTCCATGATTTGATGTAATTGTTGAAAGTTGAATTCATCTATTACCTTTCCCCATATTAAGCCCTCATACCAATTCATAAAATTCCCCTCCAAAAAACCTGTACACTACTAAACGAACATCTCGACATTTGACCACATAGGATAATCTATATGCCCTTTCATGAAAGGATAGTGAACAATTTGTGAGAAATCGCTTTAAATATCACCCGACCTTCTTAAAGATCCGAGCTGGTGCCCAACAATTGCTTCTTCCACTTGGGATCTTTCAGTTCATTCGAACACTTCTTCTTCCCACTTCATTAGATGTCATTCTCCTAATCCTCCTGATCTTACTTTATGTTGGAATGGAATTAGACTGGTTTTAAAACAAAGGGAGAGGTATTTACCTCTCCCCTTTAAACATTTAGGCCGATGCTTCCATTTTTCTATCTATTAACCTAGCTACAAACCTCGTTAAGTCATCCCAATATTTCTGTCTATTAATAGCTTCAAGAAATAGATCCACCTGATCATCTGATAAATTCCCCTGCTTGGAATACTCGGTGAAGTATTTCCAAACCTCCCACGGAACAGCTAACTGCATTAATATATAAACCCATTCACTGTCTGTTAAGTTTCTTTGGTTATTATATCCCTTTAAGAAACCACCTACAGCTTCTATTTTCCACTCACTCTTCTCATAGACTTCTCGAATCAGTTGCACAGTATCTTGATGAAGGGGCGCTAATGGTTGATTGTACCCCCCACCTATGTACCACCCTTCATCATTTTTGGTCATTTGTTCTAGATGATAACTAACCGTTGAAAGTGGCAAATAGGATATGGAATCCTTAATTCCTTCCCACAACTGAAAAGCACGGCGAAATCGATCGTAAATGAGGGGAAGATTCATATAAATAATTTCATCAATGAGAGTGGGTACTTCCTGTTTCTGCTCAATCGATTGCATGAGCTGTTTGATCCAGGTCGTTGCCTCCGTGAAAAGCTTTTCATCAACCTGGGAGTGACTAACAGGCGTAACACTTCCTTGATCAATTCGATCAAGAGCAGAATGATACCTTGCAAAGAGCTCTCCTACCTTCATACATTCATCGTTACAATATACATCTGGATGATGACCTTCAGGAACTGAGCTAATCACGTAGTATTTTCCTTGATAACGTATATATTTCTTTTTGTTTACATTTACCAAAAAACGTTCAACCCCGGTTCCACCCTGTATAGCCACCTCTTCTCGCCAACGGTTAGACCACTTGAGTAGTTCGCCATTATCCCAGATCGTTACCACTTTAATTCCTTTATTCGTTTCAACCAAAAATCCATGATCATGGGGATGAATTCGCAATACTTTTAATCGATAAGTTGAAAGCAGCTTTTTAAGCTGTTCCAAGGTGACTTTCAAAAAAATCACCCCTTTACAGGAATGTAGAGAATTTGACCAGCTGATATCTGAGTTCGTGTTGCTTTATTAGCCTTAAGAATAGATTCCACTTGTAATCGATACCTCTCTGCGATTTCCTCTAACGTCTCATTTTTCTGGATAATACACAGTTTAAATTTAATAAATCGTTCTTCTTTTTCCCCCATAAAATTAGTCAAATACATAGCATCATTGTCTTTTAATCCTTCTGCTATTTCTCCGGAATCTCCGCCTTTATCCTCCCCCATTATTTCCTCCGTCTTGGTTTTAGAGAACATGGAGGATATGGATGTGATTTTTTCCCGATCACGTTTGATTCCTTTTTTGGAAATAGCTATTTTCACTTCTTTTTCTGGCTCTACTATTTCCTCCTCTTGCTCACTTGGGGTTTCGATGAGATTAAGATTTGGCATAGGGATCACATTTCCGATTTCTGGGGGAGCCTCGTGGTGTGGGACTGACTCCATTTCTTCCTGTGGTTCATTTACGCCAGCTTCTTCTTCTACCGCATCCTCTTCAGGCTCTTCCAGTTCTTCAATTTCTTCCGGCTCCTCAGCTTCCATAGATTCTTCTTCCTCTTCTTCCACTCTCTCATCTTCCATTACCTGTACGGCACTCACCTGAACTGGCTCTGGTGTAACCTCCATTGGTTCCTCTTCAAGACTTGCAATTTGCTCTTCAAGTGCCTTTAGCCGCTGTTCTATTGCTTCCTCAACTGGATTAATCGAATCCTCACCTGCCACATGGACAAACTCAAATTCTGATCCAATGAGCCCCTCCTCTGTCTCTGATCTTTCCTCTTCTTCCCTAAAACCTGCTATTACAAGGCTCGCCAATATATCAATCTGATAGGGATTCATCAGTTCATAATCAAATGAACTAATATAAGCATAAACATCCGATATATCCTGAACCTTGCCCTTTGGTATATTAATTCTTACAGGAATTCGATACTCAAACTTATCCTCCCGAGCTAATGGTGAATAAGGGCCTCGTTCAGTTGACAAGGGTTCAAATTGGACAGACTCCTCATACGTATTGGCCTGACTCTCTGTTGTTTCTAACTTCCCTGTATTCAAATTTCCTCGATAATTTCCGTATAAATAAAGAGAGCCAGAAATATCAATTTCCTCCCCCTTTTCCTCAATATTAACTTGAGGAACTAGCTCCATATCGTCTATTTCTTCAATGGGTATTTGTTCATTGGATAAATGCACCGATTCCTTAAGATCAAATTGATAAGTCCCTGCTTGCACATTCTGCATGTAAAGATAATCCTCCTTTCCTTTATCTCCTCCCCTAAAATATATTGTCCTTATCGGTTTGATAGAACAAAATCCTTCACATGAAAAACAGACCCATCAAGAGATGGGCCTGTTCATGCTAATTCTTTATAGGTTTTTTAATGCATTACGATTTGCTTCGATTGTGCGTTCGATATCAAGATCACTATGTGCAGCAGAAACAAACATTCCTTCAAATTGTGATGGTGGTAAGAAGATCCCTTCCTCAACCATATTTCTGAAGTACTTAGCAAAACGCTCCGTATCAGTTGTTTTAGCTCCTTCATAGTTAACCACTGTTTCATTTGTAAAGAATAGACAAACCATCGATCCCACACGAGTTATATAATGAGGAATCCCTATTTCCTTACAGTTTTCGCGCAACCCTGCTTCAAGACGAGCAGACTTTCTTTCTAGATCCTCATAAATCCCTGCCTTACCTAATTCCTTAAGTGTTACATACCCGGCAGTCATGGCCAAAGGGTTCCCCGAAAGGGTTCCTGCTTGATAAATCGGGCCTGCTGGAGCGATTTGCTCCATAATTTCACGCTTACCGCCATATGCACCAACAGGTAGTCCTCCACCAATGATCTTCCCTAGGGTGGTTAAATCTGGCTTAATCCCAAATCTCCCCTGTGCACAATGGTAATCCACTCGAAATCCAGTCATCACCTCATCGAAGATGAGGATCGTACCATATTGTTCTGTTATTTCTCGTAGACCCTCTAAGAAGCCAGGTAGCGGTGGTACAACACCCATGTTACCCGCAACAGGCTCCACGATTACAGCAGCTAAGTCACTACCATATTTCTCGAAAGCAAGCCTAACACTTTCCAAATCATTGTAAGGAACAGTAATTGTATAATTAGCCACAGTACTTGGAACCCCTGGGCTATCCGGAAGAGCTAACGTTGCTACCCCTGAGCCTGCTTTAATAAGTAAACTATCTGCATGTCCGTGATAGCACCCTTCAAACTTTAAAATCTTGTTTCTCTTCGTAAATCCACGGGCCAAACGTAGAGCACTCATCGTGGCTTCCGTTCCCGAATTTACCATTCTGACAACCTCAATAGAAGGAACGATTTCGGATACAAGCATTGCCATTTCCGTTTCGAGCTTCGTAGGTGCCCCGAAGCTTGTTCCACTTTCGGTTACCTTTTTTAGTGCTTCAACTACCGGAGGATAGGCGTGTCCAAGAATTAGTGGACCCCATGAACCAATGTAGTCAATATATTCATTTCCATCCACATCATAGATATGGGATCCTTGTCCACGTTCAATAAATAAAGGAGACATTCCAACAGAACGGAAGGCACGAACAGGACTATTTACTCCACCAGGTATGTATTTCTTAGCTTCTTCAAATGATTGCTCTGATTGCTTATGATTTCTTGACATCTGACGAGCCTCCTTGCAGCCAACGAACAGCATCTTTTGCAAAATAAGTTAAAATAATATCTGCACCCGCACGCTTAAAGCCGTTCAATAACTCTAGTGTAATAGACTTCTCATCAATCCATCCATTTGCTGCAGCAGCTTTAATCATGGCGTATTCTCCACTAACATTATAGGCAACAACAGGAAGGTTGAACTGGTCTCTAACGATACGAATAATATCCATATAAGCCATAGCAGGTTTAACGATAAGGAAATCAGCGCCTTCCTCCACGTCAGATGCTGCTTCTCTTAGAGCCTCACGCATATTGGCTGGGTCCATTTGATATGTTTTACGATCGCCAAATTGTGGAGTAGAATGAGCTGCTTCTCGGAATGGGCCATAGAAAGCAGAGGCATATTTCACCGCATAGGACATGATAGGAATATGGGTAAATCCTGCCTCATCTAATCCTTGTCTGATCGCTTCCACGAAGCCATCCATCATATTAGAAGGGGCAATAATATCTGCACCTGCCTGTGCTTGAGAAACCGCAGTTTTAACCAATAGTTCTAAAGAGGCATCATTATCAACAACCTGATCTTTAATGACTCCACAATGCCCATGATCTGTATATTGACATAGGCAGGTATCTGCAATAACAACCAATTCCGGTGCCCATTGTTTAATCTGTTGAACAGCTAATTGTACAATTCCATGATCATGGTAAGCTTGGCTACCACACTCATCTTTATGGTTTGGTACACCAAATACCATGATAGATGGAATACCTAGATCTACGACTTCACGAATTTCTTGCTCTAATAAATCAAGAGAATAATGATAAACTCCAGGCATTGAAGGAATTTCCTCTTTAATCTGAGTACCTTCCACAACAAAGAGTGGGTAAATAAAATCGTTGGCAGTGAGTCGGTTCTCTCTTACCATATTTCTCATGGCAGCACTACTGCGAAGTCTTCTATGTCTTCTAAACATATTCCTTTCCTCCCAACTTTTTAATGAATGGCATTCTTAACCAAGACATCGATTAAACCATCAATCGTATGTTCCTCGGCTATAGCACTAATCTCTAGCTGATAATTCACTGCTGTTTGTGCAGTAATAGGACCGATACAAACGATCCCGATTCCTTTCAGCAAGCCCTCTATTGACTCCTTGGGTATCGCCTCACAAAAGTTCTTCACTGTTGATGAACTTGTGAAGGTGATATAATCAATCGATTTATTCTCAAGCGCAGAGAATACATCCATGCCTTTCTCTACTGCCATTACCGTATCATAAGCATCTACTTCCGTCACCTGTATACCTTTCCTCGAAAGCTCTGCTGCTAGTAGAGGTCTTGCTATACTAGAACGAGGAAACAAGATTTGTTCTTTACCTGTTAGAACCTGCAATAGTTCTTCTAACAAGCCCTCTGCCTTGAAATCCCTGGCGATTAGATCCGGTTCCTTCCCCCATTGTCGAATGACTTCAGCTGTTTTGGGACCGACCACTGCAATTTTGTAAGCATGAAAATCAATATTTAGCTCTTTTACCCGTTGAAAGAAGCATTCAGCACCATTCCCACTTGTAAAAATAACCCAATCAAATAAGTGAAGGTTTGTGATTGCTTTGTCCATAGGATCTGCATTGTTAGGGGGAACAATTTCGATTACAGGAAATTCGATAACTTCCCCTCCAAGCTCCTCGATTCTTCTCACCAGTTCACTAGCCTGCTTTCTGGACCGGGTTACGAGAACCGTTTTTCCTGTAAGAGGCTTAACAGCTATCATACGATATGATTCTCAGAACGAACCTTGTCGAGGATTTCTGAGGCACCTTTCTCAATTAATAGCTTACCAAGCTTACTACCGATTTCCTCTGGATTTTCACCCTGAATAGAATCTTTAAGAATCAACTGCCCAGACGGATCAGCTACAAGCCCCATAATTGACCCTTCATTCTGCTCCCAAGTGGCATAGGCACCGATAGGAACCTGACAACCACCTTGTAATGTATTCAAGAAAGCTCGTTCTGCCCGAACTGCCAACTCTGTTTGTGAATCATTAAGCTTCGATAATAGCTCTAGCAGCTCCTTATCGTTTTCTCTACATTCAATACTAAGTGCCCCTTGCCCTACAGCAGGAAGGCTAATATCAACAGGGATGAACTCTGTCACTTGCCCCTTCCATTCCATTCTTTCAAGGCCTGCAGCAGCTAGGATGATCGCATCATAATCTTCATCTGTTAACTTACGAATACGAGTATCGATATTCCCACGAATCCATTTCATCGTTAAATCAGGACGATGAGCAAGAAGCTGGGCACTTCTACGCAAGCTACTCGTTCCAATCACAGCACCTTGTGGTAGATTGGCAAGTGTCTTCCCATCTTTACTTATTAATACATCCCTTACATCTACTCGTTTAGGCACACAACCAATGGTTAATCCATCAGGCAAGATCCCTGGCATATCTTTCATACTATGAACAGCCATATCAATTTCTTCATCGAGTAAAGCTTGCTCAATTTCCTTGACGAACAAGCCTTTCCCCCCTACCTTAGACAATGTCACATCCTGGATCTGATCCCCTTTGGTGACAATATTTTTGATTTCAAATTCAAATGGGAGACCTAATGACTCTAATTGTCGAATCACCCATTTCGTCTGTGTCATGGCAAGCGCACTTTGTCTAGAACCAACGATAATTTTTCTCATTGAAAAATGCCTCCATTCTAATAAATTTATCCTATTGAAGCTATTTATCTCAACCATTGATGAAAGGAAGAAATGGAGCCAGAAATTAAATAATTCAGAAGAACAGTTAGAAACGCCCTCACGTTCAGCGTCGCCAATTTCTTCCCCTGCCAATCATTACTAATTTTCCGATACAAATATGTACCATATGCCGCAATTACCACAAACGACATTAAAACCTTAGGATCAAACCAGACATTTTCTGGCACGACTAAGTGTGCCCAAAGCATCCCGAGAATCATAGCAAGAAGTAATGTTGGTACTCCAAAAAGTGTCAAGCGATAAGCATACAATTCAAGCATTCCAAGGCTCGGAAGCTTAAGTAAAACGCGATTCCACTTTTTTTGCTTCAGCGTTTTGTTCTGTAATAAATACATACCTGATAAGACAGAAGAAACTGAAAATGCTCCATAGCTTAAAAAAGCCAAACTAATATGAATAAAAAGAAGTTCTGAAGACAATTGTTTAGAAAGTGCAGGAGCAGCACTAGGGTTTGCAAATAGCGCAACAGCCATTACCGAAAAACCGATAATATTAGAGAAAAAGACAAACAAATCAATACGAAAAAAGTAATTAATAATAAGTGATAAGCTCACCATGATCCACGAATAAAAGAAAAGGGTCTCAAATAAGGTGAGTACCGGAAAATAATCTTTCATGACCATTTGAGAAACAAAGAAGCTCGATTGCAAAACCCAAACAACAGCAAGCAACCAGAAAGCCATGCGATTGACCTTCCGGTTGCTTTGGATAAAATCAAAAAAGTAAAAGAGTACGCTTAAAGCGTAGAGATAAATGGTCACATCGTACATCCAGCTTTCAACCATCATGGATACTCACTCCCTTCTTTAGGAGCGTAATGGAGCATCACTCACGACCTTAAAAGTCGGCAGGCGCCATTCTGGCTTAGGTGCAGTCTCTTGTTTCATTCGGTTCATCTTGGCTATTTCCTCTTCAAGTGCAAATATCTTCACGAATAACTCGAGAGCCTCTTCTCCATCACTTTGCGCAGCCATTTCCTTCATCCGAACCAAAGGATCGTGAAGCATCTGGTTGACAATTGTTTTGGAATATTTCCGAATAATACGAAGTTCATTCTCAGTAAGTTCAGGAAGCTTATTCTCAATGTTACGAATGGCCTCTGCTTGAATCTGTAGAGACTTCTCACGTAAAGCTGTTATGACTGGAACAACACCTAAAGTATTAAGCCATGATTTAAATAGAGCCAATTCTTCTCCTATCATTACGCCAATTTTCTCAGCTTCTCTTGCACGTTCATGGAGATTCGCTTCTACAATTCCTTCTAAATCATCGATATCATATAAATAAACATTATCTAATTCATTGATTTGAGGGTCAAGATCCCTTGGTACAGCAATATCAATCATAAATAACGGCCTATGATTTCTTCTACGTGAAATATCTTGGATATCCTTCTTCGTCACCACATATCCGTCAGAACCTGTAGAGCTGATGAGGATATCTGCTTTGGTTAACGCTAGGGATAAATCATCCATCGGGTAGGCTACCCCATCAAATTGTTCAGCAAGAGATAATGCACGATCATGGGTCCGATTAACGACAATAACCTTATTCACTCCATTAGCTCTAAGATGTTTACCTGTTAATTCACCCATTTTCCCTGCGCCAAGAATAACAACTGTTTTGTCATTAAAGGAACCAAAAATCTTCTTACCAAGCTCAATGGCCGCATAACTAACCGAGACAGCATTCTTACCAATGTCTGTTTCAGAATGGGCACGCTTAGCCAGCGTAATCGCTTGTTTAAATAAAGTATTAAAGACCGTACCGGTTGCTTTTAGATCTTGGCTCTGGATAAAACCATCGCGAACTTGTCCAAGAATTTGCGTCTCACCTAATACCATAGAATCGAGCCCACAAACCACTCGGAACAAATGACGAACAGCTTCGTCATCCTCTTTAATATATAAATAGTCAACAAAGCTGTCTCTATCCATGCCGAACCAATCCGATAGAAAAGCCTTGATAAAATGTCTACCTGTATGCAATTGATCTACAACGGCATAGATTTCCGTCCGGTTGCAAGTTCCGACTAATACGCATTCTTGGATGCTATTGGCAGTTCGAAGTTTCTGTATCGCGTTTTCTTTCTCATGATCTTTGAAAGCAAAACACTCACGCACTTCAACCGGGGCCGTCTTATAATTTAATCCAACAACTAGGATGTGCATTTTACTTTCCACCCCAACTCGTTTTCTTATGTGCTAGTTTACCCTACTATACCGTTAGTAGACGTGATAATCCTCACACATTTGCCTGTCTCATCCACAGTTCATTATAGCACGAATTTTTTTAGATCGCTTTACATAATTTGTGAGAGCTTTGTGACCTACTCCTGAGACTTCATTTTTTATGGGCATCTGCACACTTTTTCCATCCTTACATAGGATACACAGAAGCCTACTAAAAAACACTTTTAAGGAGGTAGAAAGAATGAAAAACCGGCTTCGTCTAATTAGTTTATTAGCTCTAAGTATTCTTCTCGCGGTGGTTTCCGCTTGTGGAAAAACCTCTCCACAAAAAATTCGCCTATTTGAGGTGACCCATTCCATCTTTTATGCCCCTCAATATGTAGCTTTAGAAAAAGGATTCTTTAAAGAAGAGGGTCTAGATGTAGAATTAACGAATGCCAATGGTGGAGATAAAGCCATGACAGCTCTACTTAGTGGAAATGCCGAAGTGATCCTCATGGGTTCCGAGGCAACTATTTATGTGAAAAATCAAGGGGCTACAGACCCCGCTATTAATTTCGCCCAATTAACTCAAACCGATGGTTCTTTCCTCGTTTCCCGGGAGCCGATTCAAAATTTCAATTGGAATATGCTAAAAGGAAAAACCATGATCGGGCAAAGGCCGGGTGGCATGCCAGAAATGGTCAGTGAATTCGTTCAGAAGAAAAATGGCGTAACCCCCTTTAAGGATGTAAATATCATTCAAAATATCGATTATGCTAATTTAGGAAGTGCATTTGCATCAGGAACAGGTGACTACGTCCAGCTATTTGAACCTATCGCCTCCCAATTAGAATTGGCTGGTAAAGGATACGTGGTAGGGTCGTTTGGTAAAGATAGCGGAAAGCTTCCCTATACAGACTATATAACCAAACAAAGCTTTATTAAGGAGCATCCAGAAGTTGTTCAGAAATTTACCAATGCCATCTATAAAGCGCAAAAGTGGGTAGCTGGACATTCTGTTGATGAGATCGCTGATGTCATTGGAAAACAATTTGACGGCCTTGACCGCAAAACACTTGTGACTGTCTTACAGCGATATAAAGATCAAGGTTCCTTCGCTACTGATCCTATTCTAGATGAAGAAGAATATCATAATCTTGAAGCAGTGATGGAAGGCTCCGGTGAGTTAAAACAAAAGGTTGCTTATCCGGATATAGTGAATACAGAATTCGCAAAAAATGCAATGAAATAACCTTGTTTCCGGGTTCCTTCAAGAACCCGGATTTCTTTTTCATTTCATAATTAGATCGCTAAAGGGAAATCTTATAGTCAGAAATCAGTTCTGGAGGGAACACATGGCTGTAAAATCTAAGCGCGGATTATTTTACCCATGGAAGGAGGAACTCAGGACCGAACACAAGGAAAAAAAGAAAATTTTCACCCATGAATTAGGTAAACAAGGACGTCTTCTCCTCACAGTTTACACACTCTTTCTCTTTTCGGAAGCCTTATCTGGGACATTTGTGAATGTATATTTATGGAAGGAGAATAGTGGATATAGTTTAATTGGATGGTATAACATTTCCTTCTTTTCTGCGATGCAGATAACCTTTATGCTTACTGGAAAGTGGGTCAAACAATACAATAAAATGTCTTGCCTTCGTACTGGCATTGCACTTGCTGCCTCATTTTATCTTTTGGTTCTGCTCCTTGGAGACAAGGCTGCTTCTTTGATCATTCCTTTAGGTTTTCTGCAAGGGGTTGGGCAAGGATTTTTTTGGTTTTCCTTCAATATTGTATTATTTGAAATTACGAATCGAGAAAATCGTGATAAATTCAATGGCCTATCAGGCGTTTTTGGTTCTCTCGTAGGTATGGCAGCTCCCCTTGCTGCTGGGTATACTATTTCTAAAATGTCTGGGCTAACTGGATATACCGTGGTATTTTCTGTTTCATTAGGTATCTACGTTACAGGGGTAATGGTTAGCTTTTTCCTTGAAAAAAGAAAATCCGGTGGAAGCTTTACTTTGCCGCAAACCTATCAGGTTTTCACTCGCAGCAAAACCTGGAAATTAGTTTTTCTAGCTATGATTGGACAAGGCTTTAATGAATCTGTATTTAGCTTTTTGGTGGGGTTACTCGTCTATATCAGTACGAAAAACGAATGGAAGCTCGGTATTTATACGTTTATCACCTCAGCTGTATCCTTTGTTTCATTCTACATAGTAGGAAAAGTGATTAAAACCACATGGCGAGCACGGGCACTACTGCTTGGAACCATACTAATGTCTATTTCCACCATCCCTTTATTTTTCGACCTGAATTACAAAACCCTTCTTTTCATGGGAATTGGCGTTAGTCTTTTTAGTCCATTGTTCTATATTCCTGCAGTATCCGTTGTCTTTGATGCGATTGGAAAAAGTAAAAATAGTGCCAAGTGGAAGGTTGAAAACATTGTGATTCGCGAAACAGGTCTGAATGTTGGACGACTATGCTCCCTGACAATTTTCTTACTTCTTATTTCGTGGCGTGACGATGCCTTCATCTTAAGCGGATTACTGCTAGCTGTTAATCTCGCCCTCTTAGTAACATGGTTTTTCCTTAGTAAGGTCCGGGTATAAGAAATAAACTCTCACCCATTTTCTCCTCCAGGAATAACATAAATGGAGGAGGTGGGCATCATGCTGTCCAACCGTGTAATTTCCTTCGATCATGTCACCAAGACATTTATTACTCACGATGGCGAGAATCAAGCCTTAGAAAATATTAGCTTTACAGTGGGAGACGGGGAATTCGTTACCCTACTTGGTCCAAGTGGATGTGGAAAAAGTACGCTGCTATCCATGCTAGCTGGTCTCTTTCGGCCAACAAGTGGAAACATTACCATTCGCGGTGAGAAGGTTTCAGGCCCTTCTAGGCAAATAGGCTATATGCTACAGCAAGATTACCTACTTAGTTGGCGGACCATTCGTGAGAATATTCTTCTTGGCCTTGAAATACAAAAGACATTAACCGTAGAAACAGAAAAAAAAGCCCTTAAACTCCTTTCCGAAATGGGCCTTCTTTCTTATAAAGATCACTTTCCAAGTCAACTTTCTGGAGGTATGAGACAACGGGTAGCACTTGTAAGAACACTAGCAACGAATCCAGGCATCCTTTTACTGGATGAACCCTTCTCAGCTTTAGATTATCAAACAAAATTAAAATTAGAGGATTTAGTAATAGACACTCTAAGAAGAAAACAGAAAACTGCTCTTCTTGTTACCCACGATATCTCAGAAGCCATTGCCATGTCCGATCGAATTATTGTTCTATCACCCAATCCAGGACGCATTAAAACGGTGATTGAAATGCCTGATTCCATCCGCAAACCACTTCCCTTTGAGAGCAGAGAAGTGCCAGATTTTCAGACATACTTTCAATTGGTATGGAAGGAGTTGAATAATGGATGAAGGCTATAGTCGATAAATGGTTACAAAAAGGCGGTCGTTCCCCACAGCATAAAAATTTCTTAAAGAAAGAAAGACTATATCGGCTTCTTGTTTTTGCAACACAGCTAATCATCCTTTTTTTATTTCTAGGATTATGGCAATTTGCTTCCTCTTCTAATTGGATTGACCCTCTATTATTTAGTAGTCCATTGAAAATATGGATTACATTCATAGACATGATTGCACAAGGAAATTTATTCTACCATCTCTTCGTTACAATCGTGGAAACTGCCATTGCCTTTGTATTAAGTACGGTCCTCGGAACATTAATCGCGGTTGTCATATGGTGGTCGAAATTTTTATCGAAGGTTCTTGATCCTTACCTTGTTATCCTGAACGGGATGCCGAAGGTCGCCTTAGGTCCCTTATTTATTGTTGCCTTTGGTGGGGGCTATGTTGCCATTATTGCTATGGGTGTAGCTATTTCCATTATTGTAACGACAATAGTCGTTTATAGCAGCTTTAAGGAAGTGGATCCGAATTACGTGAAGCTTGTCCAAACGTTTGGTGCCAATAAACAACAGATTTTTATCAAGATTGTTCTTCCTGCCTCGTTTCCAACGATTATTTCTACGTTAAAAGTAAACGTTGGATTGGCTTGGGTAGGAATTATTGTTGGGGAGTTTCTTGTTTCTAAAATGGGTTTAGGTTATCTGATTATTTATGGATTTCAAGTATTTAACCTTACACTCGTTTTCGTTAGCCTAAGCATCATTGCCATCTGTGCCACTATTATGTATTTACTTGTTCAGTATTTTGAGAAGTTATTAATGAAAAACAGAGGATAACTTGTTTGCTTAAAGATTGAAGGAAAAGGCCACAATACTGGGCCTTTTCTCTTTGTGTTGTTTTCGATTAGGAGGTTTTAAATCGTTTCACAATGGAAGATAGCTTATTGGATTGATCGGTTAGTGCTCTAGCTTCGTTCGCAAGCTGCTTCACGTTTCCTGATTGCTGCTCCATTGTTGCAGCGGTAGAGATCATAGAATGTGTGAATTGCTCTGCAATTTGGGTCATTCCTTCCACAATCTTAGCCATTTCTTGGCTATCGGATAGAAGCAATGTTGAAAAATCTCGATTCTCTAATACATAATCATGTGTTTTCTTGATTGTATTGTTAAGCTGCGTGATAGACTCTCCCGTACTGTGTACAATGTCAACTCCTTCTAATATAGCCTGCACACCAGCTGCCACTTCCTCCACAGCAGATAGTGCATCTTGGCGGTTCTTATATAATGTAGCCAGAATATCCTCAGCGAAGCGTGAGGTTTCTTCCGCTAATTTACGAACTTCACTTGCTACAACAGCGAATCCTCGCCCACTATCCCCTGCTCTTGCAGCTTCTATAGATGCATTCAAAGCAAGTAAGTTCGTTTGGCTTGCGATATTGGTAATAGCTGAAATCTTATTCATTAGTTCATTGGATTCATTGGCTACTTCTTTAATCGTTTCAGAGGCATTCTCTACTGTATTCTTTATCGCAGTCATCTGTTCAGCAGAACGCTTTACCGCATCGAGGCCAGAAGAGGCAATTTCGAACGCGTCTTCGCTAGACTTCACTGTTATATTGATTCCTGTTAACATCCGATTCGATGTAGAAACCATCTCTTGAATCATAGCTTCTGCATTCTGAAGGGATGCTAACTGTTGCTCTGTCCCTGTTCGGAAGAGTTGAATCATATCTGATTGTTCAGAAATCGCAGTGGCTAAATGGGTAGCTTCTCGTGCTTGAGAGGAGCTAATCGTTTCTGTCATCTCAGCAGCACTTGCCAATTCTTGAATAATACTTCGCATCCCTATGACGACCTTGTTCAATTCAAGCCCCATCTGGTGGAATTGAGTTCTTCTCTTCTTTTCAACAAAGGATGTGAGATTACCGGCTGATACACTTCGTGTCACCTTGTTCCATTCTCTAATGCTATTAAGTAACATACAGTAAAAAAGGTAAGCACCAACAAAACCGACTGTAAGAGATAGTATAAGAGTGAAAAAGAAAGCGGTTAAATTTAAGCCTAGTGAAAAAGCGATGATCGATGAGATAAGACCAGGAAGAAAAGAAATAGTTAACATAACTGGTAAAAGAAAGGGTTGATGAACAATTCTCCCCATACGCAAATTATACCGTTCTGTTCCCCGACGAATGACAGGTGTGGAAGCATCAATTAAGATCTCACCTGTATCTCGAGCATAGACCTGTAGTAATGGTTCGTTTGTTTGAGCACATTTAAGACCTACTGCATCGTTAAATAAAGTTCCTTCACGTAAGCGATTGGTATGAATTAAGCCACGGCCTGTACTATCTACTAATACAAAGTATTCATCCTGCTTTAATTCTCCATCAAGAATCTCACGAATTTTCGGAGTTAATGATTCTAAAGACGATGTCGTAGAAAACAATGGTTGAATTTGTTCAGCAACTTTCATTACTTTCTGTAACGATTGCTTTGAGGTTCTTTTACTTAGTAATGAAGTATTCATACTACCCCTTCTTTCTATTAACATACTCCTAAAATATATATTCAATTTTCAATCAACATTTCCTGCTTTGTTTACCAAAAATCAATCGATGGAAGTATTTTTTCTTTCCTACCATTTGCTGTATAATAAATAGGTTAAAAATAGAGAAAAAAGGGGGATCTCAATGAAGAAATCAACACTTGCTGACTTAAGCCTTTTGGCTGTTACATTTGTATGGGGAACTACCTTTGTTTTAGTTCAGAATGCAGTTAATATTTTGCCACCACATACCTTTAATGCTATTCGTTTTTTTATGGCTTCCGTCTTTTTGTTTCTACTGATCATAAGCTTCTATCGTGAACAATTTCACAAAGTTTCCGGGAAAATGCTCCTTTCAGGAATCATTCTAGGTATATGGCTGTATTGTGGATATGCTTTCCAAACTATTGGGTTACTTTATACAACCTCCTCTAAAGCCGGGTTTATTACAGGTTTATCGGTTGTCATGGTGCCTCTTTTTGCCCTTCTATTACTTAAACAGCGACCGAAATGGCCAGCCGTAGTAGGAGTATCAGCAGCAGCCGTTGGCCTTTATCTTTTAACATTAAGTGATTCACTAACCATTAATCGTGGAGACTTCCTAGTACTACTATGTGCTGTTTCCTTTGCCCTACAAATCATCTTTACAGGAAAATATGCACCTAATTATCCATCCATGGCTTTGTCTCTTATTCAAATATCGACTGTCTCCGTACTTAGTGCAATAAGCGCATTAATGATGGAGGATTGGCATAAGGCTTTCGATCATCATACATTGCTTCAACCAGCCGTTATTTGGGCGCTTCTTATTACAGCGATTCCTGCAACAGCACTTGCCTTTCTAGCCCAAACCATTTGCCAAAAGTTCACAACACCAACACACGTTGCTCTTATCTTTTCTATGGAACCAGTGTTTGCTGCATTTGCTTCCTTCTTCTGGACGAATGAAGTACTTGGTTTTCGCGCATTCTCTGGATGTATCTTAATCTTTATTGGAATGATCCTTTCTGAGTTACAGCCGGAACAATTATTCCTATCACTTAGAAACAAGAAAATCTCAAGCACGAATAGGTGAACATAAAATGTATAGAATGATAACAATAGATGTAGATGACACTCTTCTTACTGATCAAATGACCGTATCAGAGGAAACCAAACATGCACTAGCTATGGCAATCAATGAAGGGGTAACTATTACCCTTGCAACAGGTAGAATGTTTGCCTCTGCTAGGCAAATTGCCAGCCAGGTTAAACTAAATGTTCCTCTTATTACCTACCAAGGTTCGTTAGTTAAGAATTTACTTGATGAACGTATTCTGTATGAACGAGCTGTTCCGGGAAATATTTCTTCCTTTTTATTTGATTATGCCAAAAAACATGGGTTTCATCTTCAGGCTTACTATAACGATCAGCTTGTAGGAGTGAAAGAAAATGAGAAACTTAGAAAATATTCAGCCGTTTCCAAGGTTCCCTTTTTCATTCAATCTGAAGCTGAAATTTTAAGTCATCCTTTAACAAAGCTACTCTTTTTTGAGGAACCAGATGTTTTAAATACAATGGCCCAGGACCTGATTAAGGAAATAGGTGATGAAGTATATATTACAAAGTCCAAGCCATACTTCTTAGAAATCCTTCATAAGGAAGGAACAAAAGGACATGCGGTTGCTTTCTTAGCTGATTATTTTGGATGTAGCTTAGATGAGGTCATTGCTATAGGGGATAGTTGGAATGATCGCGAGATGATTGAAACGGCCGGTTTGGGTGTGGCCATGGAAAATGCTGTACCTGCACTAAAAGAAATTGCTGATTATGTTACCAAATCAAATAATGAAAATGGTGTGAAGCACGTCATCGACAAGTTTATCCTTAGAATCCCTAATAAATAAAAGGTGGAGAAGTCCACCTTTTATTATTTGAGAGTTGAATTACAATCTATAATTCCTAAGAATAAACAAATGATTTCAATTAAGCCTCTTGGACACTTTCAGCTGCTTTAATTTTTTCGAAAATGGCTTTCCATGCTTCATCTTTTCCTTGTCCTGTCTCAGATGAAAACAATAGGATCTGATCTCCTGATTCAAGGTCAAGCGCTTCTTTAACAATCTTCACATGCTTCTGCCATTGACCTTTTGAAATTTTATCCGCTTTGGTTGCAACAACGATAACAGAGTGATTATAATGCTTGAGAAAGTGATACATAGCCACATCATCCTTCGTTGGAGGGTGGCGCACATCGACTAATTGAACAGCAACCTTTAACTCCTTACGACTTACAAAATACTCCTCAATCATTTTTCCCCATTTTTCTTTCTCCGTCTTAGAGACACGAGCAAAGCCATATCCAGGCACATCTACAAAATAGATCATCTCATTAATTTTAAAGAAATTAAGTGTCTGTGTTTTTCCAGGCTTGGAGGATGTTCTGGCTAAACTTTTTCGGTTTAACATGGTATTAATGAAGGAGGATTTGCCCACATTAGAACGCCCGGCCAGAGCAATTTCTGGCAGGGCATCCTGTGGATATTGTTTTGGGCCAACAGCACTAATCACAATTTCAGCAGAAGTTACTTTCATACAGTCACCTTTTTCTTCACAAGAGCACGTTCTAAAACCTGGTCTAAATGCTCAACAGGAACAAAGGTTAGATCGTTTCTCACGGTTTCTGGAATATCATCGATATCCTTTTCATTTTCTTTCGGCATAATAATCGTCTTAAGCCCAGCACGATGAGCAGCAAGAGATTTTTCCTTGAGACCACCAATCGGTAAAACTCTTCCCCGTAGAGTTATCTCTCCAGTCATTCCCACAACTCGTGATACAGGAATACCTGTTAAAGCAGAAACTAATGCCGTTGCCATAGTGATCCCTGCAGATGGGCCATCCTTAGGAATTGCACCTTCAGGCACATGAATATGAATATCATTTTTTTCATAGAAATCAGGGTCGATATGAAACTCATCCGCACGAGAACGAATATAGCTGAAGGCTGCTTGAGCAGATTCCTTCATCACATCTCCAAGCTTTCCAGTTAGAGTAAGCTTACCTTTTCCAGGTAGAACTGCCACCTCAATCGTAAGGGTATCCCCACCTGTTTCCGTCCACGCTAGACCAGTAACGGCCCCAATCATATCCTCTTCTTCCACAAGACCAAAACGGAACTTGGGCTTTCCTAGAAGATCTTCTAACGTATTGGGTGTAACCACTATTTTTTTCTTTTCACCACTTACTATAATTTTAGCTGCCTTCCGGCAAATTGTTTCCATGGTTCGATTAAGATTGCGCACGCCAGCTTCACGAGTATAATTTCGAATCGCCTTCAGTAGAGATTCTTCACTTACTTGTAGCATATCCTTACCAATTCCATGCTCTTCCATCTGCTTAGGCAATAAATACTGCTCTGATATTTTGAGTTTTTCAACCTCTGTATAACCCGGAATATATAACATTTCCATCCGGTCTAACAATGGCCGTGGAATTGTATGAACCGCATTCGCCGTAGTAATAAACATGACAGAGGATAAATCATAAGGTTCCTCAATGTAGTGATCAGAGAAGGTATCATTCTGATTCGGATCTAATACTTCTAATAAAGCAGCTGAAGGATCTCCTCGAAAATCATGAGCCATTTTATCAATTTCATCCAAGAGAAATACAGGATTAACGGTCCCTGCTGTTTTCATCCCCTGAATAATTCTACCTGGCATGGCTCCAACATATGTTCTGCGATGCCCTCTTATTTCAGCCTCATCACGAACTCCACCAAGAGAAATCCGTACGAATTCTCTTCCTAGTGCTCTTGCAACCGATTTAGCTAAAGAAGTTTTACCAACTCCCGGAGGGCCAACTAAACATAGAATAGGACCCTTCAAGCGATTCACAAGCTTCTGCACCGCAAGATACTCAAGTACTCTTTCCTTAGCTTTTTCTAAGCCATAATGATCTTCATCAAGAACCTTTTGAGCATGGTTAATATCCAGATTGTCTTCTGTTTTCTTAGACCAAGGTAGTGCCAATAACCAATCGATATATGTACGGATCACATTTCCCTCAGCAGAGGTTGTTGGCATTTTCTCTAGGCGGTCAATTTCTTTCTCAATTTTCTCTTTCACCTTATCTGGAGCTCCAGACTCACCTAATTGCTTTCGGAGTTCCTCTACTTCCCCTGTACGTCCTTCCTTATCTCCAAGCTCTTTCTGAATAGCCTTAAGCTGTTCTCGCAAATAGTATTCCTTTTGAGTTTTCTCCATTTGCTTCTTTACTCTTTGGCCAATCTTTCTTTCTAATTCAAGAACCTCTCGTTCATTATTCAGTATACCTAGAAGCTTCTCTAGACGATCCCCGATATTAATGGTCTCGAGAATATCCTGCTTATCCTTCATCTTAAGAGAAAGATGTGATGTGATAACATCAGCTAAGCGGCCGGGCTCCTCGATATCAGAAACGGAGGCAAATGTCTCAGGAGTAATTTTTTTGGATAATTTAATGTATTGCTCAAATGAATTCAGAACGCTTCGAACAAGCGCTTCGACTTCTGGTAAGTTATCTGTTACCTCATCTAAGATCGTGATATGGACCTGGAAATACTCTTCTTCAGAAACATATTGATTTATTCTAGCACGCTTTAGCCCTTCAACCAAGACGCGAATAGTCCCATTAGGAAGCTTTAACATCTGTTTGATCTTGGAGATTGTTCCTATTTGGTAAATCTGTTCTTTTGTTGGTTCCTCTAAATGGACTTCCTCTTGTGTAGCCAGAAGAATCAAATTATCCTCGACCATTGCTTTTTCTAACGCTTTGACCGATTTTTCACGTCCCACATCAAGGTGAAGGACCATACTAGGATAAACCAGTAGTCCTCGTAAGGGAAGTAAAGGTATCTCTCTTTCTCTTTCTGTTGTTCCCATCTAGACACCTCCATGGCTCTACTTATGCACATTATTGTAACTTAACTATTTCATGTTGTCTAATAAATACCAACCTACATTGTCATAGAGGATGCCGAAAGTAAATCAGGAGCAACCGGGAGCATTACGGATTCCTCCATCTGATCACCTATAAGAGCCAATTGGAATACTTCTTCTACCTCATCAACCGCAATGACCTTAACATCATTCATTGTATCGAAGATAGCCTGCCAATTTTCCCTAGGAATAATCACTTGTTTACAGCCTGCTTGTCTTGCAGCTTCCACTTTGGCAACTACACCACCAATAGGTTTAACCTTACCATGAATACTTATCTCACCAGTCATCGCTGTTAAATGATCGATAGGCTTGTCATGAATAGCCGAATAGATCGCTGTTGCCATTGAAATACCAGCAGACGGCCCATCAATGGGTGTTCCTCCAGGAAAATTAACATGAAGATCGTAGTCACTAGTCTGTATCCCTAGAGAATTGAGCACCGTTAGAACGTTCTCAACAGACCCTTTGGCCATCGACTTTCGACGAATGGTTCGTCCACTACCTCCCATTTGTTCCTCTTCGACCACTCCAGTAATATTGATCTTCCCTTGCCCTTCTACTTGGGCCTTTCTTGCTGTAACCTCTATTTCGAGTAACATTCCCATGTTTGGGCCATAGACCGCAAGACCATTAACTAGCCCAACCTGTGGCCTACTATGGACTTTCTTTTCTGGCCTTGGAGACTTCTGACTACTGTGAACAACCCACTCTACATCCGATGTTAAAATCTTCTTGCGATCCTCAGAGATGGCTAAACCTGCTGCAATCTGTATGGTGTTAACGGCTTCTCTTCCATTCGTTGCGTACTTAGCGATGACATTAATGGCATCCTCCTCGGCTTCAAAGCCAATCTTCCCTACAGCATTTGTAGCAATATCCTTTATTTCACCGGGCAACAATGAACGGAAAAATATTTCTAGACATCTCGAACGAATGGCTGGAGGTATTTCCTCTGGAGTTCTAGTTGTGGCTCCGACCAAACGAAAATCAGCTGGGAGTCCATTCTGAAAGATATCATGGATATGAGTCGGAATCGTAGTATTCTCTTCACTATAATATGCACTTTCTAGAAAAACCTTACGATCTTCTAACACCTTTAAAAGTTTGTTCATTTGAATCGGATGCAATTCACCAATTTCATCAATAAATAACATCCCACCATGAGCCTTCGTAACTGCACCTGGTTTTGGTTGAGGGATTCCTGCCTGGCCCATGGCACCTGCCCCCTGATAAATCGGATCATGAACGGAGCCAATTAACGGGTCTGCAATTCCTCGTTCATCAAAACGAGCCGTTGTTGCATCTAGTTCCACGAACTTGGAATTTTCATTAAAAGGAGAAAGCTCATTTTTCTTCGCTTCTTCAAGGACAACGCGTGCTGCTGCTGTCTTTCCTATTCCAGGAGGGCCATAAACAATCACATGCTGAGGATTTGGTCCACATAGCGCTGCCTTAAGTGCTTTAATCCCATCCTGCTGACCGACAATTTCCTTTAAACTAGAGGGGCGTGTTTTCTCAGCAATTGGTTCCGTAAGTGAGATTGCACGTAATTTACGTAATGCCTCCATTTCCTTACGGGATTCTCGGTCCACTGCCGTTCTACTCGATCTTTGGTTTTTAAGTAAATTCCAAAAGTAAATGCCGATAATCACTGCAAAAAATACCTGTACAACCATGAGAATCATCGACCAATTCATACTATCCCTCCCATAAGTCTATCTAACCTGTAGTATTGCCTTCTAAAATCCTAGATAAACCGAAGATAGATGAAAAGAGAAAAAGGCATATGGAACGTTTAGTCGTTCCACATGCCTCTCGATAACGATTATGCACTTTCTTTTGGCTTTTCAATAAGCCCATTCTCTGTATACATATTTGGTTCTGATTTATCTCTTACACTTTCTTCAGTAATGACACATTTCACAATGTCTGTACGTGAAGGTAACTCATACATAATATCTAGCATGATCCCCTCAATAATAGATCTTAGTCCACGGGCACCTGTATTACGCTTAATGGCTTCTTTCGCAATTTGCTTGAGAGCTCCTTCGGAGAATTCTAACTCCACTTCATCCATTTCCATGAGCTTCTGATATTGCTTAACCAAAGCATTCTTTGGTTCAATAAGAATCTGCATCAGAGCATCCTCGTCTAGTGGCTCAAGCATACACATGACCGGTAGGCGACCAACGAATTCGGGAATTAATCCAAACTTCAATAGGTCTTCTGGAAGAGCCATTTTGAGATACTCTCCCGCTTTAAGATCACGTTTTCCATCTGCTCCTTCAGAGCCGAATCCAATGACCTTCTTCCCTACTCGACGCTTAATAATTTGTTCTATTCCATCAAATGCTCCACCGCAGATAAACAGAATATTAGAGGTATCGATTTGTATAAATTCTTGATGAGGGTGCTTTCTTCCTCCTTGTGGAGGAACACTGGCTACCGTACCTTCAAGAATCTTAAGAAGGGCTTGCTGAACTCCCTCACCAGAAACATCCCTTGTAATCGAAGGATTTTCTGACTTTCTAGCTACTTTATCAATTTCATCGATATAGATAATACCGCGTTCTGCTTTTTCCACATCATAATCGGCAGCTTGAATTAGTTTAAGGAGAATATTTTCTACATCTTCCCCAACATAACCCGCTTCCGTTAAAGAGGTTGCATCCGCAATAGCAAAAGGTACATTAAGAATTCTTGCTAGGGTTTGCGCAAGCAATGTTTTCCCACTTCCAGTAGGCCCTAACATCAAAATATTACTCTTTTGAAGCTCTACATCATCGATCTTCGCACCGGTATTTATTCGTTTATAGTGATTGTAGACCGCAACTGCCAACGATTTCTTCGCACTTTCCTGCCCAATTACATAATCGTCAAGAAACTTACGGATTTCATTAGGCTTTGGAATTTCCTTAAGGTCTACCTCATCTTCCGTACCCAGCTCTTCTTCCACAATTTCTGTGCAAAGTTCAATACATTCGTCACAAATATACACACCAGGGCCAGCAACAAGCTTACGAACTTGGTCCTGTGATTTACCGCAGAATGAACATTTCAATTGGCCTTTTTCATCATTGAATTTAAACATCAAATCACCTCTTAGGTCTGATCATTACGGGTGATCACTTCATCGATTAACCCGTATTCTTTGGCAACATGTGCACCCATAAAGTTATCACGATCTGTATCCTGTTCAATTTGCTCCAAAGGTTGGCCTGTTTTCTCCGCCAATATCTGATTAAGGACCTTCTTCGTTCTTATGATCCATTCAGCATGTATCTTAATATCACTCGCTTGGCCACGAACACCACCTAGCGGCTGATGAATCATAATCTCACTATTGGGAAGTGAAAATCGCTTACCCTTAGCACCTGCAGCTAAGAGGAAAGCACCCATACTTGCCGCAAGCCCTATGCAAATCGTTGATACGTCAGGCTTAATAAATTCCATAGTATCATATATGGCCATCCCGGCGGTAACAGATCCCCCCGGTGAATTTATGTATAAATGAATATCTTTATCTGGATCTTCTGCAGCTAGAAATAATAGTTGAGCAACAACCGAATTCGCAACATCATCATCAATCTCACTTCCGAGAATGACAATACGATCCTTAAGTAAACGAGAGTATATGTCGTAAGCACGTTCTCCACGATTTGTTGACTCTATAACCATAGGGATTAATGGCAATGTGCATTCCTCCTTTCTACCATTATTGTAGCATGTTTGGAAAAACAAGGCACGAATAAAGATATCGTGCCTTGTTTCAACTTTTCACTTAAACACTATGCAGTTACTTTATTGTATTCTACCAACAAATCGATGGTTTTGCGAATACGGACGTCGTTTCTAACTCCTTCAAGTTGACCTCTAGATGCAAAGAATTGACGGATTTCTTCAACTGGACGACGATACATCTCAGCAAGATTCTTCAATTCTTCTTCGACTTCTTCATCAGACACTTGAACATTCTCAGCTTGAGAAACAGCTTCAAGTGTAAGTGAATTACGAACGCGGCTTGTAGCATCAGCCTTCATCTGGTCTCTTAATTTCTCTTCATCTAAGCCAGTGAACTGGTAGTATAGTTCAAGGTTGATTCCTTGAGAAAGTAAACGTTGTTCAAAATCCTTCACCATATGATCTACTTCATGTTCGATCATAATTTCTGGAAGATCAATCGTAGCATTCTCAGCTACCTTCTCAATAATAGCTTGGCGTTCAAAGTTGTCCTTATCTTCTTCAGCTTTCTTTTCTAGCTTATTCTTGATATCTGCTTTCAATTCTTCCAAAGTTTCAAATTCACTTACATCTTTTGCAAATTCATCATCAAGAGCTGGAAGGCTTTTACGCTTGATATCATTTACAACTACTTTGAAGGTAGCAGGCTTACCAGCTAATTCATTAGCATGATAGTCTTCAGGGAAAGAAACTTGAACATCCTTCTCTTCACCTTTAGCCAATCCGATTACTTGCTCTTCGAAGCCAGGGATAAACGTATTTGAACCGATTTCAAGGCTGTAATTTTCACCTTTACCGCCTTCGAAAGCTTCTCCATCTACGAAGCCTTCAAAATCGATAACAGCATAGTCACCATTCTCAACTGTGCCTTCTTCAATTACGTTCAATTCAGCACTGCGTTCTTGCATATTCTTTAGTTCGTTCTCAACGTCTTCTTCAGTAACGGTGAATTCTTGAGGCTCAATGGAAACTCCTTTGTAATCGCCTAAAACAACCTCAGGCTTAACAGTTACAGAAGCCTTGATAATCCAGTTCTCGTCTTTACCCATTTGCTCTACGTCAACTTCTGGACGATCAACTGGAGATATTCCAGTTTCTTCAACAGCTTGTCCATAAACTTCAGGGATTAGAATTTCTAATGCATCTTGAAATAGAGATTCAACGCCAAAACGTGCTTCGAAAATCTTACGTGGAACTTTACCTTTACGGAAACCAGGAAGATTTACTGTTTTTACAACTTTCTTAAAGGCTTGATCCACAGCCTCTTGAACTTGTTCTTGCTCAACTTCAATGGTGAGAACACCTTGGTTATTCTCAAGTTTTTCCCAATTTGCTTTCATTTTATGCTTTCTCCTCCTAAAATAAGGTCCGATCTTTAGGTAAGATAGAATCCTATGTAAAAATATAAAGTGGAAATTTCTCCCATACACACTTCACTCTCATTATAACCACTTTATTATATATCATAAACTATTGCAATCGCAACCGCTGGTCTAATCCCTGTCTTTGGGTAAATGTTGGCTTTTCCAAGCATTAATTTTGGGCGAAAGAAATTGCTTTAAACATTTTAATTGCTTATTCATAGTCTTGATAGTGGTACCATATTTCCGGGAAATTTGTGCTTGAGATTGTTCCTGCTCAAGCATTTCTGCAACAGCAATATGTAGTGCAGCTGACCAGCTGGCCGTGTGATGAAGGGGTGGAATAATTGGAAAAGATGCAAATAAATACTCAATCCACAATTGCATAGCAAAAGATACAAATATAGGATCTTCATGATAAGTCTGTTGAGCTAACAATTCAATAACTTTCCGCTGATCCTCCTGTAAGCCATCTTCATCAGCAGGAATTTCATCTAACGAAACTTC
This sequence comes from Bacillota bacterium, assembly GCA_035254305.1. Classification (GTDB taxonomy): domain Bacteria; phylum Bacillota; class Bacilli; order Aneurinibacillales; family RAOX-1; genus DATFAS01. Next base: position 12,426 of record DATFAS010000025.1, on the reverse strand, counting down.
TATTAATCGGTCAAATTTGTATACCAAAACTTTTTCTTTCACATCTAGAAATTTCAAAGCCCGTAGGGCAAAGGTTTTTAAGACAGGATCTACATGAAGAAGGATACAATAGTTCCTTAAAGATTTTATGACTGTTTCATCCTTCACATACTTTAATTGCTCAATGGCTTGCAGTTGTTGATCAAATTCTCCCTCATCAAGTTCATTAATAAGCTTTTGTACATAATTTTTGTCTGTAACTAATCTTTCTTCCACTGTTGAACGAAGAATCGGCTCAGCCTGATCCTCCTTCTCTTCTTCCCGTGCGTCCATTAATAGGCTACATGTTCGTAAAATATCTTCAAATTCCTCCACCTTAGTGGGCGAGAGCTTCTTTTTATCAATTAGATTGGCTAGTATTTCACAGACCCTACTATATTCCTCCAATTGGATAAGGGAAACAACATAAAGGGAAAGGACCTCACCATAATCTCCAATATTATGAACAAGCATATATTCCGAAACATCACTTGCCTCTTGAAACAATCCTAAATCATGGGATACCACAATTAGGCCTAGCAGTGCCGGAGCATAATGCTCATCTAATTTCAATACCTCTTCTAAGTACTCCTTTGCCTTGTGGTAGCTCCCATTTTCTCTAGCCTCTAAAGCCATATCTAAATATCTTTTCATCAAATGTGGAAACAAGAGAACGTTCCCTTTGTTTGTTTTTTTCATAGAATCTCCACTTCAACACCTATCAGGGTGTCTTCCATTAAAGAAAACTAGTTGCACATGTATGTATACAAAATCCAAAATAACTTATCAATCTTATACATGAACATAGGGAAAATCGCACCACCGATTTTCCCTTGTCTATTAAATCAACTCATGAATATGTTCAATGAAATTCCGGACTGCCTTTCCCCGATGACTGATCTGATTCTTCCCTTCGGAAGATAGTTGCGCCATAGTAAGCCCAAATTTCGGAAGAAAGAAAAGAGGATCGTAGCCAAATCCATTCGTTCCTTGCGGTTCGGTAATAATTACACCCTCACACACTCCATCACAGGTCCAGACTTCTTTGCCAGGTACAGCAAGCGCTAGAACACAACGAAATCTAGCACTCCGTTCTGACTCAGGAATATCCCGTATGGCTTCAATAATTTTCCGATTATTTTGTTCATCTGTTGCATGATTGCCTGCAAATCTTGCAGAGAAAACACCGGGTTGTCCACCTAAGGCATCAACCTCGACACCGGAGTCATCTGCTAAAGCCGGAAGCATCAGATAGTCTGAAATGGTTTGTGCCTTCTTGATGGCATTGTGTTCAAAAGTGAGGCCATCCTCTTCCACTTCTGGTGTTTGGGGAAAGTCGTCTAACCCTAAGACCTCTACCTGATATTTTGCAAGCATTTCTCGGAGTTCTTTTATCTTCCCTTTATTTCTCGTGGCTAGAACAATTTTTTTGCTCATTTACCTTCCTCCGTTCCCCTCAACCAAACGACTTGATCTAAAACTCTAACCCTAGGTAAATTTCATTATCCCCCAATATAATTGGCTATTGGCCCTAGCGCTTCCTTTTGGAATGAAATGAGCTCTGTAACCCCTTTTCTCCCTAATTCAATTAGTCCCTGAAGTTGATCATAGCTGAAAGGAGATTCCTCCCCTGTTCCCTGAATTTCTACAAACTGACCATTCCCGGTCATGACGATATTCATATCCACGATAGCCGATGAATCTTCTGCATAGCTTAAATCAAGAATAAGCTCCTGTCCAAGAATCCCAACACTTGTCGCAGCAAGAAAATCAGTAATCGGCAAACGTTCCCAGTTATTCTTATCCTTAAGCTTACCAAGCGCCTCAACCAACGCCACAAAAGCACCTGTAATGGAAGCTGTCCTTGTTCCACCATCAGCTTGAATCACATCACAATCAAGCCACACAGTTTTTTCTCCCAAGCGTTCCAAATCTACAACAGAACGAAGGGCTCGACCAATTAAACGTTGGATTTCCATTGTCCTTCCGCCCAGCTTCCCCTTGCTTGCTTCACGAATATTTCTCGTTTCTGTAGCTCTTGGGAGCATGGAATATTCTGCTGTTATCCATCCCTTCCCTTGACCACGCATAAACGGGGGAACCTTATCTTCAATTGTTGCCGTACAGATCACTTTGGTGTCTCCTACTTCAATAAGAACAGAGCCTTCCGCATGTTTAATATAATTTTTCGTTATTTTCACAGCTCGTAATTGGTTATTATTTCTCTGATCTCCTCGCATGCCAATCCCTCCCGGCCTTGTTTTCGGCTTATTATAGCATATTTTGGTAGTACTAATGTTTACCCATTTATAATTTCCATTTCTAGCCTTGCGTACACAAACAAAAAGAAAAAGAGGTGGTCCTTCACCTCTTACATTTTCCCTGGATTTAATTCAGCAGGTCTACTAACAGGCTTAGTATAGTCTTTTTCCCCTGATGTTACATTCGGCTTCCCATTCACTAAGAATTGTACCTTGCTTACATTTGCGTTCTCAGTTAAAGAAAGGACGAGGGATTCCAGAGCTTGTGGATTTGCTTTCCCATCATTGAAGCTTAACAGCTTGTCATCAAAATCAACAACTGCTACTCCATTGTTTACTTTAACATTCAGCACCTTCGTAGTGGGAAGGATAGAAGAGAATAAGTTCGTTCCTTGCTTAGGTCCTTTCACTAATTCATTCACTATCGCTGCTGCCTTATTATCCGTTCTTGAAACCAAGCGGGTAACAGGCACATAATAAGTATTGTTTTCAGCTGTCTGAGCCTGGAAGTAAAGGGTAACAGGGGTTGTCTCACCCATTTTCACATTCGCAGCCAGTTCAATATTTATTCCATTATCTCTACTAAGAGATGTAATCGGTGTACCCCCTACAGGCATGGTATCCTGTTGATGACCATTAACCCAGATCTTTACCTCTTTAACAGATTTAAAGGAAGTCAGTGCATAAGTAACAGCATCTACAATCTTGCGTTCATCCTTTACCTCATACTTTTTAAATTCTGGTGAAAAATCGACTGTAGCTACCCCATCCTTAATGGTCATACCCAATACCTTAGTCCCTTCCGGAAGGATCGCTGTAAACCCATTGGGTTTTAGCTCTTCCACTGGGCCCCCTTTGACCATATAGTTCAAGATCTGCTTCGCTGAACCTTCAGATTTAGGAAGATTCAAGGTAACAGGCACAACATATCCATCCGGATCCATAAGATAAATAGGTGCTGTAGTAGATTCAACCGCCTTCGTTAGATCCTGCTGTGCAGCTTCCTTCCCATCGGTTGGAGTTAGGTTCGAGCTTACCTCCTTACTTCCCGCTGGTTTATTTTGTGATATTTGAGGCGGATCTGTCGGCTTTGGCCCTGAGGCCTTCTCTGGGCCGAAAAAACTGCAACCTGATAAGACAATCACTGTTGAGAGCATAGTAGACATCATTACTACTGCTTTACGAGACATTTGTTTCCCTCCTCAAGTTGTTTTGTACTACTATGTATACTAGCCTTGAGGAGTTTTATACTAACTTTTTGTCCAAAAAGGTGTACAAACTTTTACTTTAAATCCACTTGATAGATTTCAAGAGGGGCACTTAGCCAAGATTCAGCTATTTCTTTCATGACAGCAGCCTTCCCACTAACGAAGAACTGGTGTCTTGGCCTTTCAAGTGTGCACCCTTCTTGAAGAATTCCCTGATAGGCAAGAACAGTGCTTAATTCACGGGCAGTTTCCCTTGCAGAACTAATCAGTGTCACATCGGGCCCCATAACCTGGGAAATATAATCGGATAAAAGCGGATAATGCGTACAGCCTAGAATTAACGTATCAATCGGATTTTCGAGCATGGGCTTAAGTGTAGCCTCAACCGTACTTAATACTCGTTGATGGTCATGAATTCCCGATTCTACTAATGGAACGAAATCAGGACACGCCATACTATATACATCTACAGTTGGATCAATTCGTTTCAGGGCTTTTTCATAAGCTTCACTACGAATCGTTCCTATCGTACCAATGACTCCAACTTTCCCTGTTTTTGTTTCTTTAATTGCTGTTCTAGCCCCTGGATCAATAACACCAATGACTGGAATCTTTGATGTTTGCTCCACCTCTTTAAGTACAACTGCTGTAGCCGTATTACAAGCAATCACAAGTGCCTTAATATCAAGCTGTGAAAGATAATCAATCATTTGTAAAGTAAACGCCCGGATTTCCTCCTGTGGCCGTGGACCATACGGGCAGCGTGCTGTATCTCCAAAATAATAGATGGATTCCTGGGGAAGCTGGCGCATAATTTCTCTTGCAACCGTTAATCCTCCAACTCCTGAATCTAATACACCAATACCATTTCTCACATTTCTTCATCCTTTTTCTCTTCGATGTGCTTTTATCATATTCACTCTTGGATGAAACTCTACCCTCTTTTTCGAATTTTCAATATACCTGAACGAAGATGTAAAATATCATGCCAAGTGAAAACTCGGAATAAGAGTAACCCTACTACGTAGATCACTACCCCAACCATAATAATCATCACCATAGAAAACAAAGCTTGAATCCTAATCAGATTGGAAACCTGCAACGAATCAATTCCTAAGCCTTTAAATAAATAAATACCGACTCCCATAAGAATGGATGGGAAAAACCAGCGAATGCAATCACGCTTAAGAAATAAATCCGAAGACGGATGAAAAACTCGAATAGCAATTAAACTCAATATGGTAATACATGCATAAGCAAGAATAGTAGAATAAGCAGCCCCCACAATACCATAGACTTTAACCAACCATATATTACCTACAACCTTAAGAAAGACGCTTAAAAATAAGAACAAGGCAGGCCAAATAGATCGACCAAGTCCTTGCAGAACACCTGATGTGGTAATCGCTAATGAAAGAAAAATGGTTGATGCAGCAAGAACTGATAAGGTTTCACTCCCCTGACTATTCCCATAAAAAAGAATGTTAAGAGGGTTAGCAATCAACATCATCCCTACACTGGCAGGAACCCCAATAAAAAAGGATACTTCCAATGTCTTACGGATTTGCTTGGTTTTCTCCTCTACTAAACGAGCAGAAGTGAGTGCCGGAACAACAGCAACGGATAACCCTGTTGCATAGAATGCAGCAAATTGGACGATAGGTACACCTCTACTATACACACCAAACTGGGCAGTTGAATCCGCAATTCCTGTGCTCTTTAACACATTCATGATGGTCATCGAATCCACAAGACCTAACACTGGCAGCATGAGAGTGCTAAGGCTTACCGGAATGGCAATCCCTAGAATCTGCCTTGTATAATTTTCTTGTTGTGCCTTCCTCTCCTTACTGTGAGGGCGGAAACGAAGATATTGATAGACGAGAAGTGATAAGGCAACAGAGATCCCGGCAAAGCTACCTATTGCTGCTCCTGCCGACACAGTAGCGATGTCCTTCCCCATTCGCACAAACAAATAAACAAGAAGCATCATGACACTGACTCGAACAAGCTGTTCAATAATTTGTGACATGGCTGATAAATTCATTTTTTGATACCCATAGAAATATCCTCTAAGCACTGCAAGAAAAGGCACCAAGACCATAGCAAAAGCCATTGCCTCTATGGATGGAATCGTATCTACACTCCCAATCCAATTGGCTATTAGGGAAGAACCAAAAAAAAGAACAATAAACCCGCCGATAGCCACGGTAATCATAATTTTTAATGCCCCCATAGTGATTGGGCGTATCTCTCCAATTTGATCGTAAGCAATTTTTTCTGAAATCAGCTTAGACAAGGCTATAGGAATTCCAGAAACAGATAGAATTAATAACGTATTATAAATCGGAAATACTGCCTGATAAAGTGCAAGACCTTCATCACCCGCATAATGCTTAAGCGGAATCACGTATAAGAGTCCAAGTAACTTGGAAACAAATGCAGCAACACTTAGTATAAATGCTCCTTTAAGGAACCCTGGACCAGACACAAACTCCATTCCCTTCTAACTAGAACGTTATTGAAAAACAAATCTCATTATAGCATATTCAGCATAGACAGCATAAAAAAATCCCCTGAATGGGGATTTTCTCGTTATTCCTGTGATTTAGGTGTTACTGTATCCTTCGGAGTTGTCTGCTTCGTTGGACTTGTTGTAGTTCCCTGATGTGAGGGTTGCGTAACAACTGGAGGTTCAATACCACTCGTTGAATCCTTTTTCGTAGGTGAGGTTGTCGTTGTTGCTGGTTCCTTCGTTGTCGAAGTATTATTCTGATCCGTTGTCTTTGTGCCTGATTGCTTTGTTGTCTCTTTTGTTGTTGTTTCTTTTGGCACACCTGTTGGTTCTGTCTTTTCAGTTGATTTACTTTCCGGCTTAGGATCATCTTTCTTCGAATCCTCATTCGGAGTTGGATCCTTAATGCGTTTTAATTCCATTAGGTTGCCCTTAGGATCATAGAGCTGTCCATTTTTATAATCCCAACGTTTTCCTGTCGTATCATAAATCTCCATGGTATCAGTCTTCTCATCGAAGTTGATACGATCAATCTTGATATCCGGAAATGGGAATTTATAGATTCCATTCACAGCATCATATTTATAAATTTCATCTACCTTTCCTCTTTCAGTCTCAAAGTAGAGGAATTCCATATAAGGATTAAAGTAAGCCTGCTTAATCTTTCGATCGGTTCCTTTCCATGACTCTAACTCATGCGGCTTTAACGTGCTTGCTTGAATGATGTAGCCAGTTAGGTTACTATCCTGAATAAAGTATAATAAGGAGTTGGATTTACCTAACCATTGGAAATAAGTGACCCGTCCTACCTTCTTCTGATACATTACTCCATCTTTATTCGCAATAAATAATTCTTTATCCTTCGTATAGGCCACTACCTTTTTATCATCACTAATTCGAAATTGATCAGCATCCGCAGGGGCTTTAATCGCTGGTTCTTCTTCCTTAAAAATATTTTGTGCCACCGCAGGAACAATCGGTTCTGGGGCTAGAAAAAGATTTACTCCCAGTAATATCCCCCACTGTAACACAGTAATGGCCATGAAAATTCTAAGTCCTCTCCGCTTTTTCCTCTGTTTTGGTTTCACCTATTGATTACCTCCCGCCACTACAAAGCTCGTAGGAACATAACGCTCACCCATAGGATTTGAAGGTGTAACAAGAAAATCATTCTTGTAGTAAAGTTCCGTACTATATCCACCATCAAGATTTGCAGCCATGACTGCACCATTTTTAATCATTTCATTGGCACAATCCATCAGTGTAGCCCCTATACCGCCATTTCCTCTACCTGACAAAGCTAATAGTACAATAGCACCGTCTTCCCGTTGCCCAATAGCAGATCTAGGCGCAATCCCCCAAGTATCATCACTCGGCTTAAGGAATGACTGTCCATTCTTTACTAAGAGTGGGCCAAAGGAAACAGCCTCTTGTACCCCCATATTCTGCAATTGCTGATAATTAAAGCTTCCGATAGTCAGAGCACCATCCTTACTCAGAGCAATCATAGGCCCTTCCTCGTCCTTGTCTCCAAAGATGTATTTTCCATGAGAAATGACTAGGCCCATTGGTACTCCACCTGTTCCACGCCCACGAGAATCATCAAATCCCCCAGCGTTGATCCCTGCGATAGCCTTAGCATCCTTAACCATTTCACTAACCGTTTGACCTACTGTTCCTAATTCCTTCGTAATAGCTACATGAACTCTCTTCGGATCATGAACAACAATCATTTTCCCGCTATATTTTTTGGTATCTATACTTACCACATCAATCTGGTCATCATGTATACCTGAAAAATCACGACCTTCCATCGTGGCCTCTTCCATAGACGTATAAGAAACTGGACGATATTTAGCTAATGTTTCTTCAGAATAGAACGGTTCAATATACCAAGGGTGTGAACTAGTAAGTACAGATCCAATGACCATTTTGCGGATGTTTTCAAATGGCCCATATAGCACAATAGCTCCTGTAGAAATACCTAAGTAAAATAATATTATAATTAATCTCCGAAGAATCTTTGATTTCTTTAGCATATATTTACCTCTCCCTAAAACTTAAATCTCCCTCAAAAGTATAATCAAAATATCCGAATTCATCAATTCTGAAAAGTTGCCAACAGAAAAAAAATGTCTACAGTATTTAAACTGTAGACATTTTGGATGATATATTTCTTCTTTATTCAACGTAAATCCTCTCTATTTCACGTTGAACCCAATTGGATTTGCAATCTGGTTAGATGGACCTGCACCTGGTTCGCTAGGCTCAGGGTGTGGAGTCGTAATTTCCACCTCCGGTTGATCAACCGGAGAAACCTCAGAAGGAAAATCAACTTGTGGTATTTCTGGCTGTTGGTTGAATTTCATGAAAACACCTCCCATGCATAGGATTTCCTAATGTTGGTTTTGAAATCCAACCTAACGATGCAATGTTCATATCCTTGTGTCTATTTTTGATTAAAATAAGTCTCCCTACTAACAGTTACGAAGCTGCAATTTTTTAAAACATAATTTTGGCGGAGTTTAATCTGTAGTTGATTTAATAGCCTAGTTAAGTCATTTCGATCTCTTTCAACGATTTCGAATTGGATGCCATACTGCAAAATCCCCGATCCCATTTCTTTTACCCATACAATATACCCGGATAATTGCACTGTTTGACCTAGGATATCTGTAACAAATCCAATGAGCAATCCATTCAATTTAGGTAATTTTAAATTCGAAGAAAAACGCAAACCACCGGAGCTTATATCTTCTATCAAAACGTTGGAACTCCCTAATTTAACAGGCTTTCCTCCAACTTTTAATACAGTCATTTCTGCTTCTAATGGGTAGCTTAATTCTACTCGGAAAAACTGTCTCCTATTTTCAATGGTTACCTCTACTTTTTCCCCATCACAAACTGGGAAGCACTTTCCTAATGAAACTAATTTTTCAAACTCAGTAACATCTAATGGTTTACTAAATAAAAAACCTTGCACTTCATCACAATTTAGCTTCATTAGTGTCTGCAATTCTTCTGAGTGCTCTACTCCTTCTGTTACCACAATCATGCCTAAATTTTTCCCAAGATTGATTATTGCCGAGGCTATTTCCAAGCTTTCTAAGTCACTTGAGATATCTTTAATCAATGACCCATCTAACTTTAACGTATCCACTTTATACTTCTTTAAGTAACTTAAGGAGGTGTACCCTGTACCAAAATCATCAATAGAAATTTTAAAACCCTTTTCCTTCAATTTCTTAATCGTTTTTCTTACACTATCTTCATTTTTGATTAACATGCTTTCGGTAATTTCAAATTCTAATTTTTCGAAAGGAATACCATAACATTCAACGATTTCAATCACTCTCTCGCCAAAATCAGGCTGGAGAAATTGATTCGCAGATAAATTCATGGATAATTTCACATAGTTAAATCCTCGATCTTGCCAAGCTTTGATCTGTTTACATACCTTGTGAATCACCCAGTCGCCAAGCTTATTAATAAATCCATTTTCCTCTGCCAAGCCAATAAATTCGTCGGGAAAGACAACTCCCCACTCGGGATGATTCCATCTTACCAACGCCTCTGCACTAACCACATCATTCGTTTTAGGATTTACCCGCGGTTGGTACTCCATAAAAAATTGATCTTCTTGCATTGCTTTATGTAAATCATTTTGTAGCGTGAATTTTTTATAGGTGGAGACATTCATATGGGGAGAAAAAAGCTGATATTTATTCTTACCTTCATCCTTTGCCCGATAAAGAGCTAAGTCAGCATGCTTCAACAAAATTTTCGAGTCTTCCCCTGAATCAGGTGAAACAGCAATACCAATACTAGACGTAATATGGAATTCATATTCATTAAGAATAAATGGCATTTCAAAGGATTGGATCAATTGCTTTGCCTTTTCAATGATCGTATCGACAAATCTAACATCTGGCACTAGGATCCCGAACTCATCTCCTCCTAGACGAGCAAGAACCCCCTTTTCTCCAAGGCAGGCCTTTAATCTCCGACTCACCTGAATCAATAATTTGTCCCCCACTAAATGACCCAGCGTATCATTTACATATTTAAATCCATCTAAATCTAATATCAATACTCCTAATAAACTATTGTACACCCTACTTAATACTAGATGCTGTTCGAGTTGCTCATCAAAAGTGCGTCTGTTGGCAAGGTCAGTAAGGTCATCATAAAAAGCCATATGTTTAATTTGATCTTCAGATTTCTTTTTTTCCGTAATATCGTTGCGAATCGATAAATATTGCTCAGGCTTCCCCATCTCATTGATAAGAGGCACAATGGTAGTGTCTACCCAATAATTAGATCCATCCTTCGCCTTATTACAGATTTCTCCCTTCCAAACCTTTCCGTGACTAATGGTGTCCCACATATCATTGAAAAAATGCTTGGAATGATATCCGGAATTTACTATACGATGTTTACTGCCGAGCAGCTCATCTCGGCTATACTTTGAAATTTCGCAAAATTTATCATTAGCATACTTAATCATTCCATTGTAATCAGTAATTGCCACAATGGAGGATTGATCCAGTGCGTATTTAAAATCTGTTAATTCTTTTAATAATTTTTTAGATTTTTCCTCTGCTAGTTTGCGGTCCGTAATATTATTTCGAATCGCAATATATTGATAAGGAACTCCTTCACTATCTAGATAAGGAACAATCGTAGAATCAACCCAATAATAGGACCCGTCTTTGGCTTGATTACATATTTCCCCTTTCCACACTTTTCCCTGACTGATTGTTTTCCACATTTCCTCAAAAAACTCTTTAGGTTGAATCCCAGAATTTAAAATTCGATGATTTTGCCCTATCAATTCACTTCTGCTGTACTTGGAATTCTTACAGAATTTATCATTGGCGTATATGATTGTCCCATTTCTATCTGTTACTGCTAGAATAGACGTCGCATCTAGTGCGTGATCAAGATCATATAACTTTTTTTCTCTTCGCTTACGTTCCGTAATATCGATAAGGCTTCCTAGAATGACAGACTTATCATCGGCAACAGTCACATGTCCATATAGCTCTAAATCAATGACCTCACCATTTTTGGTCACCCCTCGGACTTCATAGCAGTCGTGCTCCACATCCCCGTTCAGTCTTCTATCTATTCTCTGCTTTATGAAGTGATGATCCTCTTGATAAAAAAGAACAAATATATTTTTATTTAATAGCTCAACAACGGAATAACCAAATATTTCAGCAAATTTAGGATTAACGAAAATTAATTTTTCATTTTCAACTACATAATATCCCTGAAATGGGCTATCCATTAACATAGAGAAAATACGTTTCTGTAAAACATCAATAATTCTTTCTCCCATTTTTAACATCCCCTTGTTCTCCTTTCTCAAGCTTATTCACTCAAAACATGACTATTATTCAAATTCTAATATTTTCTCATTTTAGAAGGACTAATTAATCAGACTAATTCCTAACAAGTTATACTTGCAAATTCAACTATTGGGGACAATATGTTCCCTTCCCTTCAATATTGATGCAATAATTTCATTGTACTTAAACAGAACATATTTCTATTGTGAGGAAGTTTACTTAAAATCAATTCCTATTCCCTATTACAATCAGAGGGGCAACAATTTTCTATTCATCTAATGAAGTTGACCCCCAACCTTTCACGGCAATGGATTTGAAGTTCGACTTTTAAGTTGTTCTTGGAGAGAATACTTACTCTTAAGAAATTCATTCGTATCCTCAGCAGAAAGTGGGCGTCCAAAAAGATATCCTTGGCCTTCTTGACAACCATGTTCAAGCAAGAATTGTCTTTGTTCATCCGTTTCTATTCCTTCTGCTGTTACACTAAGTTTTAAACTATTGGACATGGAAATAATCGCCAAAACAATATTTTTATCATCGTGATCATATGGGAGTTCCCTAATAAAAGATTGATCAATTTTCAGGGCATGTATAGGAAACTTTTTCAAGTAGCTTAAGGAAGAATATCCCGTTCCAAAATCATCAATGGCGATTTGAATGCCTAGTGTGCAAAATTGATTTAGTACATCGATGGCATATTCCGTATCCTCCATGATTGAACTCTCCGTGATCTCTAATTCTAACCACTGCGGATCAAGGCCTGTTGTTTGTAATGTCTCATTAATCATTTCAACAAGATTCAGCTGTAGAAACTGCTTAGTTGATAGATTAACTGCTATTTTGAATGGCTTATAACCTTCATCCTGCCATTTTTTATTTTGCCTACATGCCTCTTCTAGAACCTGTTTTCCGATTTGGATAATCAGACCGGTTTCTTCTGCCAAAGGAATAAAATCAGCTGGTGAAATCATTCCCCATTTTGGATGTTTCCACCTTATTAGTGCCTCCATTCCCACGATTTGTTGGGTTTGAATATTCACTTGAGGCTGGAAATATAATTCAAGTTCATG
>DATFAS010000024.1:0-6455 GCA_035254305.1 Bacillota bacterium | reverse complement strand
CGTCTTGAGATATCATAGATTCCTATGATTCCACCAATAAGAAGCACTCCAGTTAATATATTGAGGTACATCCGACTTTTTAGAATGGACCCAATCATGATCAAGACAGCAAAGGCTGCGATAATATAGGGTAGATAATTAATTTCAGGAAAAGCAGCTACGTTTATTTCCTTCATTCCAATATAATGGTTTAAACTATTAAGAGCATCTAGTTGTCCTTCCATTTTATAGGGGTATACTACCACGTTTAGTCCTTCCGGATACTGTGGTGCAAGAAACTGCATTCCCCACCAAGGTAAAAATATTGCAACAATTAATCCAATAGCTGCAGGCCATAGAAGCAATGATGAAGATCGATTCCACTTCGAATGAGACCCTTCCTTCTTTCCTCTACTTGTCATGTTTATACCTGATACCTCCCTTTTTTCTCTTTGATTACAGCAATAGCGTATCGGATCTGCAAATAAACATGAGTGATAGAAATCACGAAATTCGGTAAAATGCCATATTTGTCTAAAATTTGAAATATATCATTCATATTTCATTCATACCATACGAAAAAACTAGGAATCCGAAGATCTTTTCCAATCTTTCAAATAATAGAAAGCCAGGTTTGAAACTTTCAGTTTACATTCAGGCTATACTCACCCTATCTTCAGGTAGGGTGGTTATATTTGTACATGTAAACAACAACACTTAATTAAGGGAGTGCTTAAAAAATGTTAAACAAAAAAAGAATTCTAACTCTAGCTTCTGCAGGTATTGCTATATTAGCCATTACAGGATCAGCATATGCAGCTTCATCCACTACTTCTAGCTCTGTTCATACAAAACAAGCTCAACATCAAGGCCATCAAAGACAAGACCCATTTGCTAGCCTTGATGATGCCACCAAAGCTAAGGTTCAAGCTATTTTTGATCAAGAAAAAGCTGGAACAATTACTCATGATGAAGCAAAAACTCAATTGGAGGCTCTTGGGGTTACCTTACCTGACCATGCTCCACATCAAGACCCATTCGCTAACCTTGATGATGCCACCAAAGCTAAGGTTCAAGCTATCTTCGATCAAGAAAAAGCAGGTACAATCACTCATGATGAAGCAAAAACTCAATTGGAGGCTCTTGGGGTTACCTTACCAGACCGTGCTCCTCATCAAGACCCATTCGCTAACCTTGATGATGCCACCAAAGCTAAGGTTCAAGCTATCTTCGATCAAGAAAAAGCTGGAACAATCACTCATGATGAAGCAAAAACTCAACTTGAGGCCCTTGGGGTAACATTACCTGACCATGCTCCACATCAAGACCCATTCGCTAACCTTGATGATGCCACCAAAGCTAAGGTTCAAGCTATCTTCGATCAGGTCAAAGCCGGCACTCTAACAAAAGATGAAGCAAAAACTCAACTTGAAGCCCTTGGGATAACTTTGCCTAACCATCAAAAATAGATTCCAAATAGATAGATTAACCAACTCAGACCAAAAATCCAGATACTATAAACAAGGCTCCCATCGAAAGATGAGAGCCTTGTTTAGTTGAAAGAATCCAATAGATCATGTATCTCTTGAATAGGGGAAGTTTCTCCATCTATTCGTACTCGTGTAGATTAGTCATCACCCAAAATCCTACATTGCATCTATCTTTTTTCCAGGATAGCAAAGTAATTTCCTTCACAATCAGCAAAGTTAAATACTCTTCCAGTTGGCATACTTACCATTTCACCGACTGTGATGTTTTTGGCTGAAAAGTCTTTATATAATTCATCAATATTCTCGGTAAAGAATAATAAAGAAGGTGTATTAAGATTTAATTCTGGCTGCATCTTAGCAATTAGTTCCTTATTGTGGAGAACAATACTCGTTTCTGACTCCTTTGTTGGTGCAATTTCAATCCACCTTAACCCTTGTCCATTGTCTTCTTCAGCAACTAAGTTAAACCCTACCTTTTCCGTCCAAAATTTCAATGATTCATCTTGGTTATTTACATACAACATAATTTGGCCGAGTTTATTAATCATTCGTTTTTCTCCATTTTTAGTATTATTAGATCATCATTCTCTTAGCATATCCCAATGAGAAGTGGATTAATTCACCATTTACTTCAGTCTCAACCTAATCCCAGCCTTCAAATCTTGGATGCTTCTTTCCTTTTCAAAATAGAGTTCTTCTGCCTCATCTAATGAAATTTCTTGAAACAATATTTTACTCCCGGGCTTCATTTGGGCAATGACTGGAATATCTACCTGGATTACTTGGGCAATCCTAGGATATCCACCAACTGTTTGCCTATCTGCTAGTAAAATAATTGGATTTCCATCTGAAGGCACCTGGATAGTCCCAAGGGAAACAGCTTCTGATATCATTTCCAATGGTTCTGCTAGTTCCAAAATCGGCCCCGATAATCGGTACCCCATTCGATCTGATTGTGGTGTAACCTGAAATGGTGAACTAAAAAATTGATTTCTACTATCTACAGTAAACTGCTCAAACTGACTTCCACGCATCACCCGAACCTTAATAAGTAGAGAATCCTGTGGAATGTATTCTCTCCCTACAGACCACGATGTTGAAAAAAACGAACTAGAAGATATTTCTCTTATTAAATTTTGCATCACCTGAATGGATAGTTCGAAAGGGAATTTATAAGAGAGCTGGTCCCCCTCTTTTAATGCTCTTCCTTGATACCCTCCTACCCCTGCCCGTAGGTATGTGCTTCTACTCCCCATGACTTCGGGAACATCATAACCGCCTGCAACAGCTAAATAAGATCGGCATCCTAGCTTACAAGCTCCAAACTGTATAACACTTCCACTCTTCACATAAACCGGCCTCCACATAGGAATCGATTTTCCATCGACTGTAGGAGACAAGTCTCCACCGGTTATGGCCAACAAAGAATCTTGCTCAATCCGCAACGTAGGGCCCATTAAAGTGATCTCTAGTGCTGCTTCATCCTCCTCATTTCCCACCAAAAGATTGGCGATCCTCAGAGAATAGGAATCCATAGCACCACTAACGATCACCCCATGTTTTTGATAACCATACCTCCCTAAATCTTGAATACTTGTTAGAAGTCCGGGTTTAAGAACTTTCATGCTCACCAACTTCCCCCCCTATATTCATCAAATTCTTTTCGGGAGATCGGTTGAAATCTGATTAGATCCCCTGATTGAAGAAGACTTGGCGGGCTTTCATCTGGACAGAAAAGATCTAGTGGTGTACGGCCAATTAACTGCCAACCTCCGGGAGTTGAGATGGGGTATATACCCGTTTGCGTTCCTGCAATCCCTACCGATCCTCCTGGAATCTTCATACGGGGAGATGATCGTCGAGGAGCCGAAATCCGTTCAGACATTCCTCCCAAATAAGGAAACCCAGGAGCAAACCCGATCATATAGACAAGATATTCCCTGCTTGAATGAATTTCGATAACATCACTCAATGTAAGCTTGTTGTGTTCGGCTACAAACTCTAGATCTGGTCCGAAGTCTCCACCATAGCAAACTGGGATTTCCACGGTTCTTGGTTTTTGATTCGCTGATTCCTCTATGTTTAAAGCCATTTGGTTTAACATGGAGGAAACCATTTCAAAAGAAGTGCGATTACCCTTCTCTTTATTTTCCTGTTTTACTTTCACTGGATTATAAAACACAGTAACACTTGAAAACGCTGGTACACATTCTATCATTCCTACAAAAGGATATCGATCCAGATATTCTGTTAATCTTTTCACTTTACGGTGAATATCTAGATGAATCCCTTTACCAAACTCGACTATAATGGCCGATTCTCCAAGCGGAAACAACTCCATTGATGATTCACCCTTGATGCTCTGATGCAATTTTACCCTCCCCTATTTCTGTCCCATCGCCCGAACGGAAATCCCCGAATTTTCAAGACACTCATGGATATGACGTGCAAACTCCAATGCGTGTAGACCATCCCCATGAATACAAACTGTATCTGCCTGAATGGCAATATCGGTTCCCTGCTGTGATAATACTTTACGTTCTTTAACCATTCGAATTACCTGGGCCACAGCTTGATGCTGCTGGGTAATTAAGGAATCTACCTGACTCCGAGGAGTCAACGTGCCATCGATCTGATAAGTTCTATCAGAAAATACTTCATGGGCAATTCGAAGTCCAATTCGTTCACCTGCATGGGCCAATTCACTACCAGAAAGACCAAATAGAATTAAATGAGGATTAACCTTGTATACGGCTTCCGCTATAGCCTCAGATAGATCCTTCCTCCTTGCAGCCATATTATACAAGGCACCATGAGGTTTTACATGCTGCATTCTTCCACCTTCTGATTTCACAAACCCATCAAGTGCGCCCATTTGGTAGACAACCATATCGTACGCTTCCTGTGGAATAATATCCATATTACGGCGACCAAAGCCAATCAAATCAGGGAGTCCAGGATGTGCTCCAATGGCGACTCCATTCTCAATTGCTAGTTTAACGGTATGGTGCATAACTGCTGGATCTCCTGCATGAAAACCACAGGCAATATTGATAGATGTTACATATTTTAAAATATCATTATCTGTATGAATCTTATAAACACCAAAACTCTCACCAAAATCACAATTTAAATCAACTCTATACAAAGTTACTTCTCCTCCTAACAAAAAGATCCCTTCATTAACAAATTAGAAAACAAGAAAATACATTAAAAATATATTCACTGTTAATAAAATGAGAGCCGTTGGGATTTGCGCCTTAATGACACCATTCTTATCTGGCAAATCGAGTAAAGCAGCAGGCACAATATTATAATTTGCCGCCATAGGAGTCATTAATGTACCGCAGTAGCCAGAGAACATACCGATTGCCGCCATAATAGCAGGATTTGCCCCATGCATGTGGACAAGCAGTGGTAATCCAACTCCTGCAGTCATAACTGGAAAAGCTGCAAAAGCATTTCCCATAATCATCGTAAACAGAGCCATCCCTACAGTATAGGCAAAAACTACCAAAAAACGATTATCAACTGGAATGGCCATACTAACCAAGTCGGAGACTGCTTGTCCAACACCTGCCACAGCAAAAAGTCCACCTAATGTTGCCAGCATTTGCGGAAGAACAGCTGCCCAACCAATCGCATCGAGCAATCGACGTGATTCTTTAATCGGTTGAAGCCCTCTTTCTTTTGTGAATTTAAGGGCTACTATTAAGGATAGGATACAAGCGATACCTAAACTAACAAGCGTGATGTTCTTTTTATCCAAAAGTTCTATTCCACCAATAGTCACATCCTTCAAACCAATCGTACCGATTACGGTTATAAAGGGGATTAAAAGTGTAGGCAGGAATAATGAGTTACCCAATCTCTTTGCACTCGAATGACGTTGCTGTTCAGATGTTATATCATATGATCCTAAACGAACACCCCCAAAACCTGCAATCAAGGCCAAAATAATGACGATTACTCCCATATACACTGGAGGAATCACCGTTCCGAAGAGGAACGTAATGGCATAAAGCCCCCAAAACGCAGCAGTCATTCCCCGTTTCGGATTTTTTTCATCTTTAAACGCTAGTACAGCAATAATAGCTAAAAAAATCCCTGCAATATAATAGATATACTCTAGACTTATAATCATGCTATCTCCTCACTATCCTGCTTAGAATGTAGACTCTTTCCCACTTCCACCTCACGTTTAATCATTCGATCTAACAGAATAAGTCTAGCTCCATGAATAATGAAAGCCGCAAGCGCTGTCGGAATTCCCCAAACCGCAATGTCTAGAGGTTCCAATTGAATTCCATTTTGTTCGAAGAAACCCTTCATAAGTAAAACCGCACCGAATGCAATGAAAATATCTTCTCCGAAGAATACTCCCACATTATCAGATGAAGCTGCAAAAGCTCGAATCTTATTCCGTGTTTTTTCTGGTATACTCCCAAATTTATTTTCTGCAGCTCCCTCTGCCATAGGAGCAATGAGTGGACGTACCATTTGGGCATGTCCACCAAGACTAGTAAGCCCCAACGCCGCGGAAACTTCACGAATAAATAGGTATAAAATGAGCAAACGCCCGGTCGTTGCCGCTTTAACTTTACCGATTAGATTTTGTGATTGTTCCTTTAGTCCATTCCGTTCCAAGATCCCAATAACAGGTAAGGTAAGTATAAACAATGAAAGATATCGATTTTTTACAAATGCCTCCCCAAATGTAGAAAGGATCTTATCCATCGGGAGATGACCAACCAATCCAGTCACAATCCCAGCAATCGTCACAACGAGCATGGGATTAAACCGCATGGCAAAACCCACAATTACAATAGCAACCCCAATTAGTGTTAGCATCTCATCTTCTCCCCTTAAATTTCTTTTAACTATAACTAGTTCTCTTATAGAAAACGCTTTCAACCAAATTTTTCTGAAGCATTAGTTATATTCACAATGCTATAAAATAATCCCCCTTTTATATTTAAATCTTAA
>DATFAS010000023.1:0-8010 GCA_035254305.1 Bacillota bacterium | reverse complement strand
TCTATGAGAAGAATTCGTACTGTTCCGATCTTCTCACCTGATTCTGCATTAGGTTATGGTTACGATGAAAGAACCAAAAAAATGCTTGGTGATTATACTTGGGGTGACTTCCACCATCCAGCATTCTCTGAAACAAAAGGGGAATATGATGGAAGATATATGTTCGCAACCGACGTAGCGAACAACCGTGTTGCGGTTATGGACCTAAACACATTTACTACAACAGATATTCTTAAGGTTCCTAACACAGTAGGACCTCACTGTGCGGCGTTCGTAACAGAAAACACAGATTACTTATTCTTACCTACACGTTTCTCAGCTCCAGTTGGCCAACAGTATGCATCCTTAGATGAGTACAGCCAGAAGTACAAAGGCTTCATGTCAGCTGTCAAGTATAACGAACAAACGAAGAAGCTAGAAGTTGCATGGCAAGTAATGCTTCCACCTTGGTCTTATGACTTGTCAGATGCAGGTAAGAAGAGTTCTGGTGATTGGGCAGTTGTAACAACTTATAATACTGAAGAAGCTACAACAAACATGGAGATCAATGCTTCACAGAAAGACCGTGACTACATCCTTCTCTTCAACTGGAAGGAAGCTGCACAGCTAGTTGCTGACGGTAAAGCTGAAGATGTCAATGGTGTGAAAGTTATTGATCCAGCGAAGGTGAAGAGTGCATTCTACCTTGTACCAGTAGCTAAGTCTCCACACGGTGTAGACGTAACTCCAGATGGAACTAGATTCATTGCTTCTGGTAAATTAGCTCCAGCTATGACTGTATTCTCATTCCAGAAGGCATTCGATGCGATTAAGAACAAAGATTTCTCTGGTGAGGATCATGGAATTCCAGTTCTTAAGTATGAATCTGTTATGGAACGTGAAGTGAACCCAGAGAATGCCCTTGGACCACTTCATACCCAGTTCGACGAAAAAGGTATGGCAATGACGACCATGTTCATCTCCTCTGAAATCGTGAAGTGGGATCCGAACACTGGTAAGACACTAGATCGTGTACCTGTTCAATATTCTCCTGGTCACTCTGTTGCTGCTGAAGGTGATAGTGCAAGTCCGGATGGTCACTGGATCATTGCTCTTAACAAGCTTGCGAAAGATAGTTATCTATCTGTAGGGCCTTCTCACCCTGAATCTATGCAGTTAATCGACCTTTCTGGCGATAAGATGAAGGTTGTTCAATCTGCACCAGTAGATCCAGAGCCACACTATGCACAGATGATTAAAGCCGATAAGATCAAGACAATTAACGTATATCCAAAAGATGAGAAGAACCCAGATGCTGTTTATAAACAAACGGATACACGTATTGAAAGAAAAGGTAATGAAGTTCATGTTTATGGTATTGCAATGCGTTCGAAGTTCATCTTCGACGATAAAGCACAACGTAAAGATGAAATCCATGTTAAACAAGGCGATAAAGTATTCATTCACTTAACAAACATTGACTTTGATGAAGATATTACACACGGTTTTGCAATCAACTCTTATGATAAGACAATGGAAGTACAACCAGGCGAAACGAAGACAATCGAAGTTGATGCAGACAAAGCGGGTACATTCCCAATCTATTGTACAAACTTCTGTTCTGCACTACACCAAGAAATGAACGGTTATTTCTTAGTTGAACCAAAATAAACTCTTAAGCAATGAAAAGAGTGTGAAGGGTATCTTATGATGCCCTTTCCTCTTTGTAATATGACGGTGAAAAAGAGGCTGTGATTAGCAGCTTGATATATTTAATAACGTTAAAGGGGATGACGGAGTATGCCAGAAAAAAAATGGAGCCTCACTTCAACGGTTCTCCTATGGCTAGGAGGAATAGGATTAATAGCTTCCATCTATATGCCTTGGTGGGGAATGGACTTTTTTGCACCACAATATCCGGAGGGGCTTGGTGTCATTGTTTACCCTTACAAGGTGGAAGGGAAAATTGATATTATTAATGGCTTAAACCATTATATTGGGATGAAGGATATTAATATGGGTGCCTTTCCAGAATTAGGACTTTTGCCATATCTAATTGGTGGATTTGCAGTTCTTCTTATTATTGGGTCCTTCTTGAAAAGCCGGATTTACCTTTATGTTTTAGCGGGTTTGTTTATGGTTGGTGGTGCTGCGGGGATTTTTGATATTGCGAGCCGCCTGAAAATGTTAGGGTCTGAACTAGATCCACATGCCCCAATTAAAGTGAAACCATTTGCGCCACCAGTGTATGGTGATAATAAAATAGCAAACTTTATTACGCATAGTTATTTTTCTTACGGATCGATACTCCTTGGCGTTGTATTTGTTTTGCTAGTCTTGGTTATTTGGAATGAGAGAAAGGTAAAGGCACAGGCATGAAACGCCTTCTAGGATTACTGTTGGGGACAGCACTTGTTTCGTTGTGGTGTCCATCTGCCGGGGCACAAGAGCAGTTACAAGATATGATTAGACAGGCCAAGGAGAATGATGTCCTTATTTTGCCGAATGGAGTCTTTCAGGGCAATATAGTCATTGATAAACCGATCACGATAAAGGGGTCCGGGCAAACAGTAATTGAAGGAGATGGGACGGGCAATGTCATTTCCATTACCGCTCCTCATGTTACACTGGAGAATTTGGCCGTCAAACATGGCGGTCTTAGCATGAGTTCTCAGGAGGAATTCTCGGGAGTGAAGGTGACGGCTAGCCACACCTTAATTAAAGACCTACATGTGTCCGACGTTTATCATGGTGTCTACTTGAAAAATGCAGATAACAATGAGGTCAACCATGTGACCATTGAAGGTATGGGGGACAAGATTGTTGCTAGCCAAGGGAACGGGATACAGATCATCCATGCTAACAATAATAAGATCGTTGGAAATATTATTGCTCACACTCGTGATGGAATTGCCTTCGATTATTCAGAAGGCAATATAACTCAGAAAAATGAAATTAGTAAGACAAGATACGGATTGCATTATATGTATTCGGATCGAAATACGTTTGATCAAAACATATTTCACAATAATAATGGTGGCGCAGCGATCATGACTTCTAAGGACATCGTTCTTAGTGGAAATCAATTTCTTTTTCATGATGGTTCCCAAGCATTTGGAATCTTACTGAAATCCGCACAAAGTGTGAAGATAGAAAATAACTACTTCTTTGAGAATCTAAGGGGAATTTATGCAGATGACTCCGTCGAAAGCCATGTTGCTGGTAATGAATTCGTCCATAACCGTATTGGAATAGAGCTTTGGTCAAGTGCTACTTATCAAACCTTTTCTCAAAATACGTTTACCAAAAATACGATCCCCTTTATTACAGTAGGGGTAGGAGAAACAAACAGGTGGAGTGAAGATGGGAAAGGAAATGAATGGGGGAATGAATTCCCTCTACTTGACCTTGATCAGGATGGTGTTGGAGATACTCCTCTTGAATTCAAATCTTCTATACCAAAGCTTATTCAAAATAATGAGTTAATCTATCTCTTTTTGACTAGTCCTGCGATATCAATTTATGAAAAAATACAACAGTTTTTAGGACAACAAGATGTGATGTTTACTGATCCATTCCCATTAATGGAAAAACAAAAGCCTATAAGTAATTCTGGATGGTATATTTCGGTTCTGATTATAGGGATGGGGATTGGCTGGTTCATCCTGCGAAGGAGGAAGAGAAGGGCATGATGTATTTATGGAAAGAATGGAAAGAACAGTCAAGGGCAAAGGGAATGTGGCTTTCTTTAAGTATGGTCGTTCTAAGTTCTATTTTTATTCTAATAGAATCTTTGTCTCTTCCTAGGGCGCAGGGTTTTCAAGTCTTTTTGCTCTCACTCTATGATATGAATGTGTTTATTCTACCATTACTAAGTCTTTATATTTGTTCATTTGCGGTGATGCAAGAGAAGGAACAGAAGACACTACTTATTCTTCTAACCAAAAAGGAATCTTATCGTAAGTTTCTGTATAAAAAGGCTTTTGCTATTCAAGGTGTAACTGCCGCTTTATTTATTGGCTGGTATTTTATATTCATGTTGTTTGCAAAGGTTTTTCTTAAATTTGATGGAGCGGCTTTCTTAGCCTTTTTGCTTACCTCATTAGTGTTGCTCGTTATTTTTAACCAAATTGGTGTGTTTTTAGGCAGTGTTTGTAAGACACGGATGCAGTTAATTGGAGCTAATATTTTCGCTTGGTTTTTATTACTGTTTATGATAGATTTGGCGTTTCTATATGTGTTACCTTCTATTAGTCAAAGTAATGTGAGATTGTTCTCAACGTTCTATTTTCTTGACCCATTGCATACTTTGCACTTTTACCTTGAAACAAGTTTAGGATTATTTCCATTGGATCATCTATCTCGATTGATGGAGAAAATGGTGTGGTTAAAGCCTTCCTACTTCGTAGGAATGGATTTAATCCTTTGGATTGTAGTAGCAATGGAACTCGGAATTTGGTTTCATTCCAAGGGGGAAAGATCATGATAGAGATAATCGGTTTATCCCAACAATTTAGACAACGGAAAGTGTTAGATAACATTCATTTGGTTATTGAAAAAAACGAAATTTGTGCCTTGGTTGGGCGCAATGGATCGGGGAAATCAACCCTTATTCACTCTATTTTAGGGCTAATTCCATACAAACAAGGAAGTATACGATTAGCTGGATTTGATAATCG
Organism: Bacillota bacterium; assembly: GCA_035254305.1. GTDB lineage: Bacteria > Bacillota > Bacilli > Aneurinibacillales > RAOX-1 > DATFAS01. Next base: position 3,352 of record DATFAS010000023.1, on the reverse strand, counting down.
GTCGGAGAAATGGAAAGGTATCGTTTCCTACTTACCAGAGAAGTTCCAATTGTATCCTCATATGACCTGTTGGGAGAACCTCTTTTTCTTTGCGTCTGCCACAGGAGATGCTCCAAATGAGGAAGAAATGATCAAACATCTAATGAATGTTCGTTTATGGGAGAGTAAAGATGAGCAGGTCAAAAATTTTTCAAAAGGAATGCTTCAGCGTCTTGGTTTAGCGATCATGCTCTATTACGATACTGAGATTTTAATTCTTGATGAGCCTACAAGTGGTCTTGATCCCCTCGGACGAATTGAGATCCTTTCTATATTAAATTCATTATCTAATAAAACCGTTTTATTCTCTTCCCACCATATGGAGGAAATAAAACAAATTTGTTCACATGTTGCTTTTTTGGAAGAGGGAAGAATGACAAAGTATAAAGTCAATGAGTTTACTGAACAGCATTTATTGGGAGGGAGATTAGCGTGAAACAGATTTCCCTTATTGCGGTTGTAATTACGATACTTAGTATTGTGGGCTGTTCTTCGGTCAATTGGGAGGCACAGGTAGATATCCCTTCAAGGGTTAAAATTGGTGATAGTACACCTATCAAAGTAAGTGTAAAGGAAAATGGACAACCAGTGAGTGGTCTTGAAATAAAAACAATGCTTGAAATGAAAAGAATGGATCACGGAAATGAACAGGTCACATTAAAAGAGCAGGAAAAGGGAGTATATACCGGAATGGTTAAGCTTCCCATGGAAGGTGAATGGGTAGCAAACGTTGAGATGAATAAGGAAGGCAAGAAAAAAGAGATTTCCTATGAATTCAAAACAGAAGGGGTACAGTAAATATGAAAAAAATTATTCGTGGGTCATTGATTACTGGCCTATTGCTCTTGACGTTCGGTTGTTCAAGTACACCAAAGGCCACAACAAGTAATACAACGGGTGCTGCTGTAAGTGCTACAACAGCTAATTCCTCTACGGTTGTAGCAACGGTTGGAGATAAAGATATCACAGATCAGGATTTGGAATTCTATAAGTTACTTAATCAAATACAGATGGAAATTTTAAAAGAAGAGGGGCAAAAGCAAAACAAAGTCTCTGTCGCCGATGAACAAGTGAAAAATCTAGAAAAGCAAAATAACGATAAGAATACGCTATTAACACAAGCTATTCGGTTACAAGCTATGTCTCTGTTAGCCAAGGAAAAAGGATATTCGGTGGATCAAGCTGCTGTGCAGAAGGATTTAGATGATGTAAAGAAAACCTATGATGGATATGCACAGGCTAAGGTAATCATTGATAAATATGGAGCAGATAAGTTCTGGGCGAAGGAAAAGGAACAATATGAGCTCATCTCATTAGTTAAGAAAGTTCAAAATGATATGAAGGAAAAGGCTAAAAAAGAAAATCCAAATCAGCCAGATAAAGAAATTGAATTCCAGACACAGAAGAATTATGAGGAACTTCTACAATCACAAATTTCAAGCTTAAAAGTGAAAATTAATAACAATAAATAAGACAGCGAATCAGGAAAAATGCATGTTGATAAAGAGCACTTTGATATCTTTCTATCGGGTGCTCCTTTGATTTCTTAAGGTATCTGAGTTGACCATTAAACAAGAGGGTATCTAGAATGGGAGATACCCTCGGTTTAGGTCTAATGGGAAACTTCACGTCTTTTATCATCACTAATTTGACCAGTGGTAACAGGTGAATGCGGTGGGAATAGTGCTACCTTTAATATTTTGATGTTCAATATTATAAAACGGAAAAATTGAAGGATTATACAACGGCGCATAAATATTGTTCTTCTCGTCGGTTTCATTTCTCGTGTTAATTGCATGGTTTTTATTCTCCTATCCTCTTATTCTGGAATGAAACTCCAACCCAAATTTCCCTTCATCTTATAGAGGAACAATGAGTGCAAAACTCGTTTAATCCAAGCCCCAGCCAATCCAATTTCCATATCATTTACCTTTAGATCCCGGCCGTAATCAGGATAACGGATAAAGTCTGGTGTAACCGGATACATAAGTATGGATGCTGCTGAGCCATTGAATATTGATTTGTTTATTGACGCAATACAGGCACCTGGCATTTCAGCCATGGATTCTCGATGTTTTAGTTCCGTTCCATGAATTAAATCAACAACATTTTTGGCGACAATTTTGCCAATAATGCCAGAAACCATTCCTGTACGTGGAGGAGTTGCTGTAATATTTGTACCATTTTCATTGACAAAAGGCTTGGAGATCGTTCCAGGAGGTGCAAAGGCAATACCAGCGGCAAATAAATTTCTATAAAAGGGGGATTGATAGGTAGAGGGCCAGTCTTGTGCTGTGAGTTCATCCCACTTTTTGCCGTAATTTCCGTCAACCAGCATAAATCCACCAGGATTTGTTAATCTTGAGGTAATATCTTGGCCATTTTTATCTATATATTTGATTTTTGTTCCAGTAAATTGTGGAATGAGCATTCCATAGTCATAATTGGTTTCTCCTTGGTTTCCAAGGTAATTCTCCCAATGTACCTGGCCTACACTTACTTCCTTCACTGCTGTTTGTACCTGATAATAAATTTCATTTTCAGCAAAAAGTGATTTAATGAATGCTTCAGAATCCATAATATATCCATACTTTTTCGCATAAATCCCACCAACACCGAGGTCTCCGAGTTTTGGTTCATTGGATATCCACATAATTTGGGCACGATCACGAAGTTTTCTTCGAACAAGATCATGGTGAATATTTGTAATGTATTCTAAGGCAGCACCTTGGCAGGTTGACATACCGTGTCCGGTTCCGATTAAAATTTTCTGTTTTTCCCCTCTTTCCATTCTCTGGATGGCTTCTAAATAGGCATCTCGAGCTAATTTAGCATGATGAATATTACATATCGAATGGGTAGTTTGGTGATCAGGACCTAATCCCTTCGTACCTTCAAAATTAAGATGAGGCCCTGTTGCATTGATTAAATAATCATAGGTAATCTTATTTACCACCCCACTCTTATCCTCTGTAAGGACATATTGATCATCTGGATGTACCTCCCTTGCCCAAGCTTGAATAAATTCGATTCCTAATTTTTTGTAGACCGGCTCTAAAACAAACATCGTTTTTTCAGGATTCATTCTCCCGATGCCTACCCATACCAGTGAAGGGATATACGTAAATCTTGGCCATGGATTAATGACCTTTATTTGGTGTTCACTACCTAGTAATTTCTTTAAGTATAATGTAGCCGTTTGCCCCGCAAACCCAGCCCCTAAAACAACTACTACAGCCATAAGGTATTCACCTCCAAAGAAATTATACATATAGTGGTATGTGTATTAATGTTATTATAAATTTGAAGAAAT
>DATFAS010000022.1:0-3966 GCA_035254305.1 Bacillota bacterium | reverse complement strand
GCTTGTGGTGGTTGCTCCATCCATTCATTTTCAATCATTAATTTCACTCCTTCAGAAGCATACATCCCTATTTCAGTGATTAAACGAGAATAGGTGACGGCTAAATCCTTTCTTGCGCTAATCGCTAATGCAGCTCCATAGTCTGCCATACCAATAGAGATCACCGCGACTACATGCGCAAGTATAAATTTATCTGAAAAGGTTGGCACTGTTGAACTCGTTACGGTATCATCCCAGGTCATGGGTGCTTTCATTTCACTTTTATTTAAAAATTCACTAAGAATACCTATATGGTTACCTGCTATTTCTCTGCCTTTCACCAAGTACTCACGGATTTTTTGGGAATGAGCAACCTGGCTAAATCCTGTAACTAAGGCCTTCCCTAGTGCGTTCGTTTGAATATTCGCATACAAATGTGTTGCCTCAATCGCAAGGATTGGGCGTTGTTCATTTCCGAATAGATGACCCAGAAAATGCTCTTTCTTAACAAAATCAATTCTTGTAGGAATCGATATGAAGGGTGCTCTGACATAAATCCCTTTATTTAACAACAGATTGACTGCCCTATTATCCAATTCCTTAACCTCTTCAACACATTCATTGTAGAAATTGCGAATATCCTGACGAGCAGAGAGGGCTAGAGCTAAGCCAAGAGCCCCTATGCCGACCCTCGACATTTGTTTAATGTAATGAAGAAAAAAACCATCACCAAACAAGGAGGGGGCCTGCATATTCACGTCTTTATCGGAATAGGCTTGTGGAATAGGATGTTTCTCTTGTTTATAGATTTCCGTAATTCTTTGGATATGCCTCTGGGACAGCTCAATTGCGTATTCAATAATGGGTTTAATTTGCATATCATGAGCTTTTTCACGAAAATGCTTTAGCATACATAGAGCCATGCTGTCATTCATGTAGGTGCTCCACAGACTGGCAAGTTCAGCTGAAGTAAGTCTTATATAGTGTTCAGTTTGCATAATATTCCTCCATAAATTACTACCGTTAGTTTTTACTGGAGAAATAAAAAAATACTACATTCTAATTCATGTTTTTGAAGAATAAATGGGACAAGCTCTGTATATACATTTCATTAAGGAGTGATGATCAATGGACATCAAACAAGAATTAATGGAATGCACCCTTTTTACACTAGGTTTTATTACCCTACTCTTTTTAAGCTGTTTAGCCGTTTACATAAGCTATTAATGAATAAAATAGGGATGCCCCAAAAGGTTATCCTAAAGAAACCTTCTAAGTCATCCTCGTAGTTTCACCATGTTATCGCAATTGACTGTTTTGTAAATGAAAACCTAAACTTACCTTTGGATATTATGCCAAATATTTTTCCGTTTCAATGATTCGCCCTGCAATTTCTCGCTTGAGTGGAATGGTATTCCTCATTGGAAAACGAGTTAATTTCTTCAAAATAGATAGCTGCAATTGCAGCATTTCATCTTGTTCAACAGCAGTCAATGTATTTTTGGCGATAGTCTCCATTCGACTAAATGCCTCTTGGATATAGACCTGTGTCATGAGAACCTTCTGCTGGGCTTGATCTGGCCCAACTCTCTTAAGCGCCTTCTGCGTACGCAAGAGGCCACTTTCCATGGCGAAAATTTCAATAATCAGATTTGCCAGTGCTTCTAGGATCTCCTGTTCGCCTTCGAGCTTTTGCTGATATTTCATAACTGCCGTGCCACCTACCATGAGGAAAATCTTCTTAGCTGCTTGAAGCTTCGCAAATTCCGGAACAAGAGGGTCCGTATCATCAATGGATGGTGGCATATAGGAGATCAGTTCCTTCTGCAGCTTCTGGGCAGCACCTAGTAAGGGTAGTTCGCCCTTCATGGCTTTCTTCAGTAGTGCACCGGGAATGAGAAGGCGGTTGATTTCATTCGTCCCCTCGAAGATCCGATTAATCCGGGAATCACGGTAGATCCTCTCGATTGGATATTCTTGGGTATATCCGTATCCACCATGGATTTGAACACCTTCATCTGCCACGAAATCCAGTGCTTCTGAACCAAATACCTTATTAATCGAGCATTCCAGTGCATATTCTGCAATCGCACTAGCAATTTCTCGACCATAATCCGGAGAACGCTTATCTATTGCACGCATTGCCTCATCGATCAATCCTGTCGTTCGATAAACCATGCTTTCTGTGATATACGTGCGGATTGCCATATCTGCAAGCTTCTTCTGAATGAGGGGAAAGGCAGCAATCGGCTGATTGAATTGGTGTCTCTCCAACGCATAATTCACGGTCAGCTCAATCGCCCATTTCGAAGAGCCGACCGAACCAATCGCTAATTTATGTCGACCCATATTAAGAATGTTGAAGGCAATGACGTGTCCTTTACCAATCTCACCTAGCACATTTTCTACTGGAACTTCACAATCCTCGAGGATTAGTGATCGTGTGGATGATCCTTTAATCCCCATTTTCTTCTCTTCTACACCTGTAGATAAACCTAGAAAATCTTTTTCCACGATAAAAGTCGTAAATCTCTCCCCATCAATCTTGGCATAAACGATGAACACATCAGCAAATCCCGCATTCGTAATAAACTGTTTCGTACCGTTTAGAATATAATGGGTTCCATCAGAATTTAATACAGCCGTCGTTTTGGCTCCCAAAGCATCAGAACCAGATGAGGGTTCGGTTAAACAATAAGCAGCCAACCATTTCCCTGAGGCCAATCCCGGAAGATATTTTTGCTTCTGTTCATCATTGCCAAACAGGACAATCGGAAGGCTCCCGATCCCCACATGTGCCCCATGACTCAAGCCAAACGATGATCCTCTCACCATATTTTCCGTAATCAAGCCTGAACTGACTTTATCCAAGTCTGAACCCCCATAAGCCTCAGGGATATCTGCTCCTAGTAGCCCCAATTCACCCGCCTGCTTGAGCAGCCGAACGGTTACCTCTAGGTTTTGCCCCTCGATTTCTTCGACTTGTGGGAGGACCTCTCCTTCGATAAACTCTGCTGTCATTTTGGCGATCATTCGGTGTTCTTCACTTAAATCCTCCGGCGTGAACATATTTTCAGGTTTTGTTTCCTCTAGCAAAAAGCCACCACCGCGTACTAACTCTTTTTTCGTTGCCACAGGCCCCTTCCCCCTTTTCTATCAATTCTCGAATTCAAATACAGCAGCTGCTCCCATTCCCCCACCCACACACATAGAGACCACTCCATAACGACTCTCTCTTCTTTTTGCCTCGTGCATAAGAGAAACGGTTAATTTGGTCCCTGTACATCCCAACGGATGGCCTAGGGCAATGGCCCCACCATTGACATTGACTCTTTCTTCCGCGAGTTCAAGATAATCAAGTACATACCTACATTGAGAAGCAAAGGCTTCATTAATTTCAAATAGATCCACCTGCTCTTTCGTGATACCCGCCAGCTTTAGTGCTTTTGGAATAGCCACCACTGGCCCAATTCCCATCACCTCAGGATCAACACCTCCCACGGCATAAGAACGAAACACCGCCATAGGTTTGAGTCCTAACGCTTCTGCCTTTTCTCTCGACATGACAACCACCGCTGCTGCCCCGTCACTTGTTTGGGATGAATTCCCTGCCGTCACACTCCCCTGAATGTGGAAAGCAGGCTTTAGCTTCGCTAGTGTTTCTACATTTGTACCTGGACGAACCCCTTCATCTTGATTAAAAGTAAAGACTTCTTCTACTCTTTTCCCTTCCTTATTTACATACCGATTCATCACTTGCACAGGTACAATCTCTTCCTTGAATTTTCCTTCTGCTATCGCTTGTGCTGCCCGGGCATGGCTTCGGGCGGCAAATTCATCCTGCATTTGACGCGTAATGCTATACCTTCTCGCCACTTGCTCTGCTGTGTGCCCCATGGAGCAATAAATTTCAGGTACATGTTCAACAAGATAAGGGTTTGGAAGTGGCCTGTAACCCGCCATAGGGACATGGCTCATACTCTCTAC
>DATFAS010000021.1:0-7021 GCA_035254305.1 Bacillota bacterium | reverse complement strand
TTTACTAGGATCTGCATCTATTGCTTATCCGGTGAATGATGTAACGATATCGGGTGATAGCACACGCTTCTCAGTTGGCGATGGTTACCCTAACAATATTACCAATGCAGGCTATGATGTACGAAATAATATTCTATATCTAAACTTCGATCTAGTTACAACCCAAGATGTTACCGGAAAAACGCCTACATTTAGCTACTATTCAGAAGTTTTTGATGGAACCGTTGGCAAAGAGGGAACACTCATTGGACAAATGAAAGACGGTTCAAATGTCGCCTATGATATAAACAATCCGAAAAGCGTAATTGGTAGTAGTGGTTCTACCACCGTTCAGGTAAAAAACGAAGCGATTAAACTAGATATGAATGGAAATACGACCTTCCCAGCTAGTCACCGTATCGTTATAACCGTAAAGAATGTTAGTACGAATTAACGATTTAAACACCTTATCTCTAAGGTGTTTTTTCTTTGACAGTGATTCTATTAGTCAACTCTACCTCATATATTTATATTAACTAGATTTCGTTTGAGGAGAGAGTCCTATGATTGATGCCCCAAAAGAGAATACGAAAGAAAACACGATAAATAACAATAAGTATTTACCACTTATTGTTATATTAATTTCCTTACTATTTTTTGTTTTCTTGACCCTCATCACTTTTTTCTATTTTTATGTACAAGCTAATGGCCGCCCGGATACAACCTACTTTTTCAGAGAGAATTTCACAAACGGAATTCAAAGCTATAAAGCGATAGATGCCGAGTGGATACAAAATGGAGATGACAAGGGGTCTCTCATGCTAGCACGTCATAAATTCATGGCTCCGCATTTAAGTATACCCATATCTACAGATAAATCCCCTCAAGAATCCTATGTATGGGGTTTCCGAACAAAAATACATCAATTTACAGATAGCTCTGTAGTCTTAGGAGGATTATTCTTTCCAACAGGTGAACTCGGAATTGTCATGAATGAGGAGGGCAAAATTGGGATTGCCCATAACCTTTTTGATCCTCCTATTTACTCTACATCCCCATTTGGCCGGTTAGAGAGAGATCAATGGATAGATATCCGGCTTTTATTGGATATGCACCAAAAGAACGTAACAGCTTATGTTCATGGTAAAAAGGTTTTGACGACGGAGAGGAAACAGGATTTTTATCCACTTACCGAAATCAATTTAGGTGCTATTTGGTTTAATGGAGCTGGGAACTATGGATCCCCTCTAGACATCCGTTATGACGATGTATTTCTAGCCAACATGGGCGAAGTCCCCAAACCTACATTTATCGATTATATTCGTACTGAAATGGTTGGCCTGCCTTGAGAAAATCTAAAGAAGAACCTATGAGCCCACAGGACAATAGGCTCTTCCTATCTTTTTTATGTAGTAGGAAATTCAAAATAAAAGGAAACTCCATTCTCCTCATTTTCTGCCCAAACCCTACCCTTATACAACTCAACAATCCGTTTCGCAATCGTTAAACCAAGACCAAACTGACCCTTAACTCCTTTTTTGAAAGGCTGAAAAAGATTCTGCAGAATCTCGGGGTCAAGTGGCACACCATCATTCTGGAATTGGATAATGACTAAACTCCCCTTCTCTTCATTCCTTGTTTCACGAACGGAAACTTTAATTTGCTGATTGGCATACCGCATTTGATTATCCAAAATATTCTCGATAGCGACACGTAGTTGTTCGGATTCTCCCTTAACAGTTCCCCCGTGAAAATCTACTATCCAATAGATATCAGGCCGTTGAAAGCGTAAACGATCAATCGATGATTGAATAAGTGGGACGATTTCGATGGATTCATGCTGCAGCTGCTCTCTTGTTGATAAATAATCTAGCTTTGTCATATAGAGCAATTGCTGTACTAATTTTTTCAATCGTTCCGATTCCTCTTCGATGACTTTCACCGACTCAGTTAAATTCCCTTTCGGAAAGATTCCATCTTGGATCGACTGCGTATAGCTTTGAATGACCATAATAGGCGTCTTTAACTCATGGGAAATATTCTGCAGGAATGAACGTTGATTGGCATCCATTTGCACTAGACGCTGCCGCATATGTTCAATCGACTGACCTAACCGGCCAATCTCATCCTTACGGTCCATAATCAACGGCTCGTCCCATTCCCGATTCTCTATTCGTTTCACCTGCTTCTCCATATTGACAAGGGAACGGGATAAATATTTCGCAAGCAATATGGATGGCGGCCAACTTACCAATAGAACAATGGCTATGACAATCGCGATCTGCCTGACGACTGATTCCACCTGCGTCTTCGGATAATTTCCGGTTATATAAGATAAGAGAAACGCCTTTTGCCCTCCTATTTCTCCCTTACGAATAGCATAATAAATCGTTTGCTCCCCAATCACCTTCTTATATTGCTTAATTCCTTCTGTTTGGGCTAAAGCTTGAGACGTAGCCTCTGTTAGGAATTCTGAAGGTAGTTGATTGGCAGAATGAAACGGAGTATCTCCCTTCGTTAAGAGGTGGCGAACGGATCGAATGGTTACCTGTCGACGATTATCTGGCACAGCTTGTGCAGGACTTTCTTGAAGTGCTTCCCACCTTATATTCTGGGCATCCTCAATCCTTGTATAGATCTCTTGGGTAAAGAACGGTCGAAGGACAAAAGGAACAATTAGAATAAGGAGGATGGATAGTCCCACCATAATTCCCGCAAAAACAAACCAAATTTGTACGGCTAATGGTCTATTTCTCATCCACTCACCATCCGATATCCATACCCATAGATCGTTTCGATTCGACAATCTGGCATTTTCTTGCGAATTCTTCTTACCAAATCATCCACGACGCGATCGGACCCAAAATAATCTTCACCCCAAACTGACCTGAGGATCTGCTCTCTTCCAAATGCTTGATTCATATTTTTGGCGAGTAACAAAATAAAATCGAATTCCTTAGAAGTCAGATCAATGGTCTGTTCTTCGAATTTCACTAGTCTTCTGGATTCATCAATGGTATAGGGAGGAATATCTACCATAGGTTGTACAGCAGAGACATGGTTCAGGTGATAAACCCGTTCCAATAGTCTACGAGTACGGATCACGAGCTCTCGCGGTAGAAATGGTTTGGGTAAATAATCATCACTCCCCATTTCCAAACCGATCACACGATCTAGGTCTGCATCCCTTGCAGATATAAAAATAACCGGTACATCGGGTGTCTGTGTTTTAATCTCTCGAATCAACTGATATCCATCAATATCAGGAAGCATAATATCTAAAATCCATAAGTCAGGTGGATCACCAATTCTTCGTCTTGCATCCTCCCCATTATAGAAAGAATCTACTTGCCACCCTTCCTTCTGTAAGTAGGACGTAAGAACTTGGTTTAGATTCTGCTCGTCTTCCACCAAATAGATACGGTAAGCCATAATTCCACTCCTTTAACCACTTCTATCCATAACCATAAACTTAAGGAGCATGTCATTGCAACCTGCTCCTTAAAAGTTTATTATTCAAAACGCAACGCATCAATCGGCTTTAATTGGGCTGCCTTACGTGCAGGGTAAACACCAAATACCACACCGACTAGCATAGATGAGAAGAAGGCATAAAGAACAGGCTTCAAGCTAATACTCACCGCCATATTGGCAAGCTTGCCAACCAACTCGGCTCCCCCTACGCCTAGTAGAATACCAAGGATTCCACCAAACAAACTAAGTGTTACCGACTCAATCAGAAATTGCCTTAGAATATCCCCTCGCGTAGCCCCAATGGCTTTGCGAATTCCGATTTCTCTTGTCCTTTCCGTAACAGATACAAGCATAATATTCATGATTCCAATCCCACCAACGATAAGGGAAATAGCCGCAATTCCCGATAATAGGTTGGTCATCACACTTGTTACCCCTTGTGCGGTGCTAAGAATCTGTGTTTGAGAGCTAATCTGGAAATCATCTGGAGTCTTTGGAGTTAGATGATGCTCTGCTCGAATGGCTTGCTCGATATCAAATTGGGCTTGATCCATCAGATCTGCTGATTTAGCAGAAACATATACTGTTCTAATTTTTGTTTGATTAAACAACCGGTTCATTGCTGTCGTAATCGGAATAACAACACGATCATCGTTATTCGTCATTCCAGAGCTTCCCTGACTAGTCAACACACCAACAATGGTGAATGGCATTTGATTAATCTGTACCATTTGACCAATTGGATTCGTATTGGAACCAAATAGATTGGAGACAATTTCTGGTCCGACTACCGCTACATTTGCTTGTCCTTGCACTTCAAATCGATTAAAAAATCTTCCCATTTGTACCGTTAAATTACGAACCTGAGGGTAATCTTGCGTTGAACCCTCAACAGTTGTTGTATAACTTTGATCTTTCCAAACCACTTGTCCTTGCTTCGTTACATACGGGGCTACACCTGCAATACTATCCTTCTTAGAGATCGCTGTTGCATCTGTAAGTGTTAGCGTATTGAGTGAAGCAGCACCTAAACTAACATTACCTTGACGAGCCTGCCCTGGTGAGACAATCAATAGATTACTTCCTAATCCATTAATCTGGGAAGCCACGTTCGACGAAGCCCCTTCCCCGATGGCTACCATGGCAATAACCGCTGATACCCCAATGATAATTCCTAACATCGTGAGAAAAGAACGTAATTTATTTGCTTTTATACTACGAAGGGAAACGCGGATACTTTCTAAAAAACTCATATCACCACTTCCTCTTCTCGTTTCACGATTCGCCTATTCAATACTGGCTCATTCGATACAACCTCACCATCACGGAAACGAACGACACGTTTAGCGTATTCGGCAATATCTGGCTCATGGGTTACCAATATAACGGTCTTACCCGCGTCATTTAACTCCTGAAAGATACCCATGATTTCAATACTTGTTTTCGTATCTAAGGCACCTGTAGGCTCATCGGCCATCAAAATTACAGGGTTATTAACCAAAGCTCTTGCTATAGATACACGTTGTTGTTGACCTCCTGACAGCTCATTTGGTTTATTAAAAAGACGTGTTCCCAGCCCAACATGATCAAGGGCTTGAATAGCTCTTTTACGACGTTCTTTAGCAGAGACACCTGCATATAACAGCGGTAATTCCACATTTTCTACGGCAGTTGTCCTTGGAAGCAGGTTAAAGCTTTGGAAGACAAATCCTATTTTTTGATTTCGAATAAGGGCAAGATCATCATCATGAGCTTTAGAGATTGGATAACCATCCAAATAGAATTCACCAGAGGATGGTTTATCTAAACAACCTATGACGTTCATCATTGTAGATTTACCTGAACCAGATGGTCCCATAATCGCAACGAAATCTCCCTCTTCAATGTTCAGGCTTACTCCTCGAAGAGCTTGAATCTCCTGATCGCCAATATAATAAACCTTTTTGATATCCTCAATTTCAATAACGGATTTCATTAGTTTCGGCTGCCTCCTCTCATACCTCCCATTCCACCAGCTCCGCCCATTCCAGGGATCCCACCGAATCCATTCGATGATCGATTGTTTCCAGAAGATGAAGAGGTAGAAGGTCGAGCCATTTCAATCGCTACCTGGTCCCCTTCATTCAGACCAGAAGTGATTTCTACCTTATCTGCACTGTAATATCCAATTGTTACAGGTTGGAAGTGGAAGCCAGTATTTCCTTGCTGTCTTTGTCCCTGACCTTGACTTTGGGCTTTTTTATTGCTTCTCGTACTATTGTCAGAGTTACTGTTATTGTTATTATTACTATTATTATTGGTTGCTTGAGCATCGGTAGTAGAAGTGGTTCGCAGGTAAACTCCATCCTTCCCATTTTGGTCCTTGAGAGCTGCTGCTGGTACATAGAGAACATTTTTATGAGTCCCCACATCCACTGTTACATTCATAGTCATTCCAGGTTTTAATAGCCCTTCTTTGTTATCTACATCTAGAATCACTTTATAGGTAGTTACGCCTTGTTCGGTTGTAGCCTCAGGATAAACAGTCGATACCTTACCGTTAAATGTTTTGTTCTCATAGGCACTGGTCGTGAACGTCGCATTCAGACCTTCTTTCACTTTACCAATGTCGGTTTGGCTGATTTGTGCTGTAACCTGGATATTCCCAGAATCAGAATTATCCATGACAATAAAGGCAGAAGTCGAATTATTACCGCTACTTGGAACTTCCCCTATATTCCCATTCACTTGATCAATAATGCCATCAATGGGAGCAATCATTTTCAATTTATCTAATGCAATTTGCTGCTGCTGTAATTGTGCTTCTGCTTGCTTCACTGAAGCCTCTGCTGTAAGAATAGTCGCCGATTGTGGCGGAGCCTTCACTTGATTCAACTGTGCCAATGATGATTTATAGGAGACCTGGGCCTGATCAAGGCTACTCTTCGCTTGATCTAAATCAGACTTTGCAAGGGCCCCAGCATCAAATAGCTGTTTTTGTCGATTGTACGTATTCGTCGCCTCATCTACAGAGAGCTTGGCTTTCTCCACGTTTGCTTCTTGAACAGCAATCTCTTCTGCTGTAGCCCCTTGTTGTGCTTCGGCAAGCTTAGCCTGGGCAGCAGATAGATTAGCTTGGGCATTAGCAATCTGAGTTTGCACCGTCGAATCATCCAAAGTGGCTACAACTTGACCTGCTTTCACATGATCGCCAACCTTCACATTCAAGGATGAGACCTTATTATCACCCGTACCAATAAAGTTTAAATTCACTTGTTTAGATGCTTGTACAGTTCCCGAAGCAGAAACCGTTTCGGTCACATCTCCACTCTTAACTGTTGCCCATTGCATCGTAGGGGCCACTGTTTGGGTAGTAAAAAATTTAGGATAGGCATAAACCCCTGCTCCACAGATTAAGAGACCTGCTAAAGAATAAGCGATCACCTTGTTTCTCCGTTTTTTTCCTAAGGACAATCCGGTATGATTAACTACTGTATCTGCCATATTTCTCCCTCCCTATATCCTTCAATCTCGTTTCATTTCCCTGCAATTTATGAATGAGGGTCACTAGGTCCCTGGGCATAAATGG
>DATFAS010000020.1:0-19158 GCA_035254305.1 Bacillota bacterium | reverse complement strand
AGCATAGAGAGAGTGACCATCTGACCGTTGATTCTACAAATGCTTTTTCCTTGGGTATTAATTTCCCTTCGAAGAATAAGGAAAGAATCCTCTGGTTTTTCAATCCCTAATTGGGACAGAATATTCATTACCTCATGTCCTTCTTCGATTTCGAATAACCCCTCCATCTCTGCCTTCTTCTCCCCATACCTCACATATTCAGCGGAGGAACGCCCTCCGATTAGAAAGCCCAAGGCGTCGATCAGGATCGATTTACCTGCTCCCGTCTCACCTGTTAGAATATTTAATCCTCGTTGAAAGGGAATCGTAACATTCTTAATCACAGCAAGATTCTTTATCGTTAATTCAACAAGCACTGCAAAAACCTCCTAGTTCTAAAGCATATCAAGGAATCTTTTGCTGGATTCATCGGAAGCACTTTTACTCCGACAGATAATCAGGATGGTATCGTCTCCACAAATTGTCCCCAATATATCATTCCAATCCAAATTATCGATTAAGGCACCAATTGCATGGGCATTCCCGGGCATTGTTTTCATGACAAGTAAATTATCTGCTTGATCAATACTTACAAAGCTATCAATCAAGGTTCTTTTTAATTTCTGCCCAGGGTTGAAACGCTGATCGGCAGGTAACGAATATTTATATCGGCCATCATTGGTCGGAACCTTAACAAGATGAAGTTCTTTAATATCACGTGATACGGTTGCTTGTGTAACGTTATAGCCCATGTTTCTTAGGCTGTCTACCAATTCATCCTGTGTTTCAATATCATGACTTGCAATAATTTCTCTTATTTTAATATGTCTTTGTCCTTTATTCATTTGGCTCACCCATTAATTTTTTTCGTACTACATCAAAAAAACTGCTCTCTTTCCACTTAATTAATGTTGTCATATAGGGAGATTTACGAAGAATAACTTCGTCCCCAACCTCTACCTTAAAACCAATCTGTCCATCGACAGTTAGTCCAATATCCTCATGAGTTGCATCAATGACAACCCGAACTTCCTCTTCACCAGAAAGAATAAATGGTCTAGAAGACAAAGAATGGGGGGCAATAGGGGTGAGTAATATGGCATTAATGTTAGGGGCTACAATAGGTCCACCTGCAGATAAAGAATAGGCAGTAGAACCTGTAGGGCTCGAAATAATAATCCCGTCTCCATTAAAAGTCTTAATATAGGTTCCACCCACATAAGTGGCACACTCAATGATCCGGCTAAACGTTCCTTTAGCGATACAAATATCATTAAGAGCATGGTATTCTACTTTCTTTACTCCCCGTCGAATAAGATCTGCTTGTATCATCATTCGCTTCTCTAGGTAATATTCACCACTTAGAATGCGATCCACAGCAAAGGGTAGATTACTCGGTTCAACAACTGATAGAAAACCTAAGTGCCCAAGGTTAATCCCGAGAATGGGTACTCCCTTTTGACAAAACTCTCTTGCCATACCCAGTAAAGTCCCATCCCCACCAAGAACAAAAATCAGATCTACGGTATCCGAGAATTTCTCTAGTGGGAGAATGAGGTCTTTCCTATCTACATATTCACCCAAAATTGGCTCTACATACACCCGCACACTCTTATCTTCAAGGAGTTCAATGAGTTGTTGGGCAAAATCAAGAGCACCAGCTTTGGTTTGATTTACTGTAAGACCAATGGTTGTCAATGGCAGATCCCCCTCTACGGATTGATACTCCCTATTATACAACCTTTTTATTCCTTTTGCATAAAAATGCATGATTTGTATAATAAAAAAAGCCGGAAGATCCTTCCGACTATAAATTTTCGTGTGCTGCTTTCACAATATTGTGTATATACATTTCGTCTACCAATGCAATAGGCTGGCCCGTCTTCCACCCTAGATAAAGAAGGAATTCAATATTCCCTTCTCCACCGGTTATCGGTGAATAGTGTATACCAAGAACCTCATAGCCAATTTCAAATGCAAATTGCGTGATTGTTTTTAAGACTTGTTCATGAATCTTAGGGTCTCTTATGATACCATTCTTACCGACTTGATCTTTGCCCGCTTCAAATTGTGGTTTCACAAGAGCCATCACGCGGCCACTTTCTAAGAAGAATTCCTTTAGGACAGGTAGAATAATTCTAAGAGAGATAAATGAAACATCAATCGTCGCAAGGTTGGGCTGATCCCCTTTTAGATTCCCTAATTGAAGGTGTCTAAAATTAGTTCTCTCCATTACAATCACCCTTGGATCAGAACGGAGTTTCCAATCTAATTGACCATAACCAACATCAATCGCATAAACCTGTTTTGCACCATTTTGTAGAGCACAATCGGTGAACCCACCCGTTGAGGAACCAATATCAAGAACAACTGCATCCTCTAGCTCAAGATTAAATGTCTGAATGGCTTTCTCTAGTTTGAGTCCCCCACGACTAACATAGGGGTGTAATACCCCTTTCACTTTAAGGGGGGCATCCTGATCCACCTTAACTCCAGGCTTATCACAACGTTCTTCTCCAACTAATACAAGCCCCGCCATAATGGCAGCACGTGCCTTTTCCCGGCTCGTAAAGAACCCCTTCTCCACAAGAAGTACATCAATTCTTTCTTTCTTACTCATTTATGCTCTCTGCCTCTTCTTCGGCCAAATATTCATAACATGCTGGGCAATACACTCTGGAGTGAGTCCAATTTCCTGACGTTGCTCGGTAACACTACCTTGCTCAACATAAACATCAGGGATCCCCATAATATCAACCACCATATTATGTAACCCATTCGCTGCATAAAATTCTAAAATAGCTGAACCAAATCCACCTTGTACTGCCGCTTCTTCAATTGTAATCACTCGGTATCCATCTCTAGCTAATCGAAGTAATAATTCTTCATCTAATGGTTTGACGAAACGTGCATTCACTAGAAGTGGCTGAATTCCTTCTAGACGAAGCTGGTCTGCAGCCTTACAAGCGAGCTCCACCATATTTCCTAATGCTAAGATAGCCACATGGCTACCCTCACGAATAATTTCTGCCTTACCAATCGGTAATTCTGATAGCTCCTCATCCATTGGAACTCCTAAACCGTTCCCTCTTGGATAGCGTACCGCAATTGGTCCTTGCTCATACTGACAAGCCGTGTACAACATATTCTGAAATTCATTTTCATCCTTTGGCATCATGATGGTCATATTCGGTAGGGCACGAAGAAATCCAATATCATAGAGTCCGTGGTGTGTTTCTCCGTCTTCACCAACGAAGCCTGCTCGATCAATAGCGAATACAACATTTAAATTCTGTAGGGCGACATCGTGAACGACTTGATCGTAGCCACGTTGCAGAAAGGTAGAGTATATTGCACAAACCGGTTTTATTCCTTGGGTAGCCAGTCCAGCAGACAAGGTAACCGCATGCTGCTCTGCGATCCCAACATCAAAGAATCGATCTGGGAATTGAGCCGCAAATTTGGTTAACCCAGATCCCCCTGGCATAGCAGGAGTAATCGCAACAATCCGTTCATCCATCTTAGCAAGGCGAATCATGGTATTACCAAAAACAGAAGGATAGGTAGGCGGTCCTACCTTCTTCAACATCTCTCCGGATTCAATTTTGTATGGACTTGCTCCGTGCCAAGCATATGCATCTGCTTCCGCTGGAGCATAGCCTTTCCCTTTCTTGGTAATAACATGAACCAAAATCGGCCCTTCCATTTGGGAAGCTTGCTTAAGACATTCAAGTAAAGCTGTAAGATTATGTCCATCCACAGGACCAAGATAAGTAAATCCAAGCTCTTCGAATAAGATCCCAGAAACGAGTAAATACTTAAGGCCATCCTTGATCTTCTCCAATGTTTTAGCGACCTTCCCACCTACCGCAGGAATTTTCATTAGGAGGGCTTCTAGCTCATCCTTCGCTTTGCGATAATGATGGTCCGTTCGTAGCTTACCAAGATAATTGTGTAGCGCTCCAACATTCGGAGCAATAGACATTTCATTGTCATTAAGGATGGTTATAAGATGTGTCCCTACATGGCCTATGTGATTAAGTGCTTCTAGTGCCATCCCACCGGTTAAAGCTCCATCTCCAATAACCGCGATAACCTCACTATTTTCCTTTTTCATATCACGAGCTAATGCCATACCCATTGCCGCTGATAACGACGTACTGCTATGGCCTGTTTCCCATACATCATGAGGACTTTCGCTTCTCTTGGGGAAGCCTGCTAATCCTTTGTATTTTCGCAGTTTATCAAATTGATCTAAGCGTCCAGTTAAAATTTTATGCACATAGGATTGGTGACCAACATCCCAAATAAGCTTATCCTTCGGGCTAGTGAAAGTATAATGTAGGGCAAGAGTTAATTCCACCACACCCAGGTTAGAGGCCAAATGACCTCCAGTTTTGGAGAGCTTTTCGATGAGAAATTGGCGAATTTCCTGTGCTAATTTTTCAACTTCCGGAACTGTCAATGTTTTCAATTTTTCCGGTGAGTCGATTTCCGTGAGTAGCAAGAGTCTTTCCTCACTTTCATTCATTTGTATCTATATTTACCAAAAATTACATATCCTAAAATGAATAAGGCTCAAATCAACATCATGTTACCATATTCGACAGAAACATTCTACAATCGATCAAAACTTTCCTATCTACGATCGTTTACAGAAAAAGACTTCTTTCGATTGTCTCGAAGAAGTCTTATGATTCTAATTTATGTAGCAGGGAGAAGTGGTCATTCTACAAGTAAACCTTGTGGCTTGAGGTCCAGTAGGATTTCCCAAGCACGAACCCAAACGTTGCCGTCTAGGAGGTTCCCCATTACACATGCCTCAATGCTGTTGCCAAACATTGGACTGGATTACCACTTAGTCCACACTGTAATCCCTGCAGAACTACGCAAATATAAGCGAACAGTCTAGGAGATTTCCTCAGCAGTCTTTCAACTGATCTCTTAGCCTCTTTTGCAGTACAGGTTTCATATAGCACTGGATCTCTCTACCCTGGCCTAGGGTAAGAATAGAACTGAACCCCATAATCCCTCCAATACCACTCAAGGCAGGCTACGCTGTACATCAGCCGCATGCATATGTAGCTGACATCCAGGTTCATACCCCAAGCCATAGCTAACGTGCGATAACGTTTTACTACGCACTTGGGCCTCCGCGGAACCAGGGTCTTTCGCCCACATGCCATTGTGGATCGCCCCAAAACCTTAACCCCCAGCACAAACCCCCGACTGGGCGTCGTAAGCCTGCACCAGGGACTTCATCGATGTGCCCTTTGGCGGATTTTTAGCCCCGCCTTCAGAGATAGTAGACTGACTAGAATACTGCACCACTTCTCAATCGTAACTAAAATTATAGCATAGCTAACTATCCATCACAATGTGTGAACGGCTTGTATATATAGTATTTAATCCCAATTTAAATCAAGATTAATTTTCTCGCTGAATAATAAAATCAGCAATAGCCTCTAGAACGGATCCTTCAATTCCTGATTGTTTAAGAGCAAGCTTTCCCTCAGCAACCAATCGATCAAGCTCTGCTCTAGATTGTTCAAGCCCTATGAGATGAGGGTAAGTGGACTTTTCTTTCAATTGATCACTACCTACAGGCTTACCGATTTTTTCCTCTTCACCATAGATATCCAAGATATCATCCTGAATTTGGAAAGCAAGACCAACGTTTCTACCAAATAGACTAAGTAGCTCCAACTGTTCTTCGGTTGCCCCACCGAGAATGGCACCTGCACGAATACAGAAGACTAATAAATCTGCAGTCTTATGTTCATGAATGTATTGCAGTTCTGGAA
This sequence comes from Bacillota bacterium, assembly GCA_035254305.1. GTDB lineage: Bacteria > Bacillota > Bacilli > Aneurinibacillales > RAOX-1 > DATFAS01. Next base: position 13,375 of record DATFAS010000020.1, on the reverse strand, counting down.
GTGATAGCTGTTTGCGTTCCCCCAATAGGTCAGCCATCTGGCCTCCCACCATTCCTCGAGAGCCCGCATAATAAGCAAGCTCCTTGACAATCTGTAGGATCAGGCTTGCATCTACCTTGTAATCAGATAACCTGCATACGACTCCAAACGCATCGGTTAATAATCCATCACCCGCAAGAATTGCTGTAGCATCTCCAAATAATTTATGATTGGTAGGTTTTCCACGTCGGAAATCATCGTTATCCATAGCTGGTAAATCATCATGAATTAAGGAATAAGTATGAATCATTTCAATCGCTACTGCTACAGGAAGTCCAATTGTTGAATCTTTCCCTAAGGCCTCAATAGTGGCAAGAATAAGAACAGGTCGAATTCTCTTCCCCCCAGCAAATAAGGAATACTGCATAGATTCTAGTAATTGCTTCGGAGTCTCCTCGGGTAAAAAAGCAGGCATAGCCTGCTCGATATACTTTGCTTTTTCTTTAAGATAGAGCATTAGTTTGGAGGTCATAATAGCCTATCGATCCTCCTCTAATTCCATGGGCTTAACCATAATTTCCCCATCCTTTTCCATCAACATTTCTATCTTTTGTTCCACATGATCTAGTTTTTGGCTACATACTTGAGAGAGTAACATACCATCTTGGAATAAGTTAATAGCCTTTTCCAAAGGAACATCACCCGTTTCCAGCGCTTCTACTATTTGTTCTAGTTGGCTTAGCGCTTCTTCGAACGATAATTCGGTTCGTTCTTTATTTTCCATAGTTTTTCCTCTCTTCTATCGCCCAGATTGAACAATCGATCGTTCCATCCATTAATTCTACCTTCACTCCATCACCAGGGTCAAGCTGAGCAATAGATTTGATAAGCTTGTCTTCCTTATAAACCAGAGAGTATCCCCTACCCATAATCTTCAATGGACTTAGTCCATCCAGTTTAGCCATTGTGTACACCATTTGGCTTCGCTTATCTCGGATTACTTGATTGGTTTGCTTATGGAGACGACCATGATAATGGGTTAGTCGTTCTCTATACGTGGCGATTAATCTTGTTGGATTACTCAATAGAAGCCGTTGATTTAACTGAGTCGATGTGAGTCTGCGTTCTCTAGCAAATTGGTGTAAATTAGCTCTTAACCGATCTACTAAAGAATCAAGCTTTTGATTAGAAGATTGAAGTAATGCCCGAGGATGACGATAAATAAGTGATTTCTGCACTCTCTTCAATTGATCCCTATGCAAGGTAACTCTACGCGATATGGTTGCATGAAGTCGATCATTTAGCCAACGGAGCTTCTGTCTTAGCTCCCCAATATGGGGAACGGCTAATTCTGCTGCAGCTGTTGGCGTAGCTGCCCGAACATCCGCAACAAAATCAGCAATGGTGAAATCTGTTTCATGGCCTACAGCAGAAATAATCGGAATTCTAGAGGTGAATATACTTCGGGCCACCCGTTCATCGTTAAATGCCCAAAGCTCTTCAATAGAACCCCCACCTCTTCCTACGATCATGACATCGATTGCCCCATACCGGTTCAATAGCTCAATGGCTTGACTGATTGAAAGAGGTGCCTGGTCTCCTTGCACGAGCACTGGAACAAGAAGAATCTTTGTCGCTGGATACCTTCGTCTAATAGTAGTCACAATATCACGAATAGCTGCCCCTGTAGGACTAGTGACAACCCCTACAATTTTTGGGTATGAGGGGAGTACTCGTTTACGTTCTGCTGCAAATAGCCCTTCTAATTGAAGCTTTTCCTTTAATTGTTCGAATGCGAGATACAGGCTACCTATCCCATCCGGCTGCAATTCTTTTACAAGTATTTGGTATTGTCCACCGGGTTCATAAATACTGATGCTGCCACGTGCGATCACTTTTGTACCATTTTTAGGAATAAATTTTAAATATCGATTAGACCCAGCAAACATCACTGCCTTAAGAACAGAATCTCTATCCTTCAAGGTGAAATACATATGCCCACGGCTGTGGTGAGTAAAGTTTGAGATTTCCCCACGAATCCATAGATCCTGAAGCTGTGGCTCTCCTTCAATCATATCCTTTAGATACCTATTGACTTCTAAGACGGAAAATATCTTTTGATTTTCCATATAAATCCTTTAAACGTTTAGGCCATTTAATTTTTTACAAGCATCTACTGTATTTTTCAAAAGCATAGTGATGGTCATTGGCCCAACACCACCAGGTACCGGTGTTAAGAAGCTAGCGACCTCACTTGCCTCATCGAAGCGGACGTCTCCTACTAACTTCTTCTTCCCATCCTGCTCAATACGATTCACACCCACATCGATCACAACAGCCCCTGGTTTAATATGTTCTTTTCCAATTAAATGAGGACGACCAACTGCTACGATTAGGATATCAGCCTGACGGGTAATTTCACCTAAATCCTTTGTTTTCGAATGGCAAATGGACACTGTTGCACTTTCCCCAAGGAGAAGGATAGAGACTGGTTTGCCTACAATATTGCTTCTCCCCACAACAACAGCATGCTTCCCGGCTATCGTAGTCCCCGTGCGCTTAATCATTTCGATAATCCCATGAGGTGTACAAGGAAGATAACAGTCGGTTCCGATCATCATATTCCCTACATTAATTGGATGAAATCCATCAACATCCTTATCAGGTCGAATACTATGAATCACTGCATCTTCATTAATGTGTTTTGGTAAAGGCAACTGTACAAGAATTCCATGAATACGATCATTCGTATTTAATGCTTCAATCAGATCAAGAAGCTCCTCTTGGGTTGTGGTCTCTGGCTTTCGAATCACTTCAGAGAATATGCCTGCTTCCTCACATGCTTTGGCTTTTGCCTTAACATAGGACATGGAACCTGGATCTTCTCCAATTAGAATAACTGCTAATCCAGGCTGATATCCTTGCTCGATTAAGGAATCAACCTCACGCTTGATATCATCCCTTGTTTCCTTTGCAATTTGTTTACCATCAATAATCGTTGCTGACATCGCTTTTCGCCTCTTTCTTCCCTTTACTTGTACGATTTAAAAATACATAAACCTAGTTTAGCTTGAAGCAATTAATCTGTAAATGCGAAATATCGAGTATGCTTTATATATCATCATTCGCTTTTAGCCACTTATTAAGTCCAATTCTTGCTACACCAAATGCATTATCACCAGAGTAAGCAATATCAGCAAAATATAAGGAACACCCAACAGCTCTGTGTTCCAACCTATGTTTTAATCGTTTTTTTATGTAAGAATTAGCCGCAACTCCCCCTACAATCAGGATTTCTTTAGGATATCCCTGCTGAGTAGCATAGCGTATTACTTTTTCAAGGCTCCCTGCAATACATTGCTCCGTAGCCCGCGCGATGGCAGCTGGGCTCTCTTTTCCCTCCGCAATCATTCGTAGCAATGCCGTTTCAGCACCTGATAAATGAAAGGAATATTCTCTAGTAGTTGTTGGTACGCGCAATACATCATCCTGTACAGTATCGGCCAACTTCTCTAGGTAAGGCCCCGCCGGGAAAGGCAAACCTAAAGCCACCCCAATCCGATCAATTAATTGACCAGCGTGAAGATCTCTCGTCCCACCTAACAGCTTCATTTGGTACCCCTGGCCAGTTCTCTTACAATGTAGAATTTCACTTGTACCCCCAGATAAATGGACAGCAAGGAATTCTTCACCTTGAGGTCTTGAATGTGAGGAATACTCTCCGGCAGCAATATGCATCTCCTGATGTGAGGTTTCAAACAAGGGAATATTCATAAATAAGGCAATGCCCTTGGCCCAGCTTTCCCCAGCTTTAAATACCGGCATATAAGATCCTTCAATAGGCCGTGGTCGAGTGCTTACTGCAACAGCACTTAGCGTACCAGAATAGAAAAGCTTGCTCGCTAACTCTGGAAGTCGGATCATATGCTGAAATACGGCATCAGATTGACGCAGTCCCCTCTCACCTTGCTTAACAGTAAGAAGTTGCTTCTGTTCTGACACAACATTTCCTTGATCATCAATCAAACATAGGGATGTACGATAATTACTCGTATCCACCCCAAGTAAGAGCTTACTCACTGATTCCAACCTCATTTTCCTGCTCTTTAGATATGTTAGCCAATACACCATTAATAAATTTAACCGATTCCTCCATCCCGAAGGCCCGAGCTAATTCTAAAGCCTCATTCACGGATACCTTTGCAGGAATATCAGAAATGTACATAATTTCATAAACAGCAATCCGAAGGACTGCACGATCGACTAATGCTAGACGTTCTAATGTCCAACCACGAAGATATTTTTTTATCCCTTCATCAATAGTGGATTGATTTTCCAAAACACCATAGACTAATTTTTCCAAGAACCCTTTCTCTTCAAGGTCTAAAGATTCATGAAGGGCTACCTTAATTGCCTCAACCGGATCCACCCCACGCATATCAATTTGATATAGTGCTTGTACTGCTTTCTCACGAGCTTGTCTTCTTGTCATATTTATCACCTTAAAGTTATGTCAGATTTTATTAGTTATCTTATCCTATTCGTTCCTTCTAAAATCGAAAAAAAGAGCCCGTGATTCATTAAACGAAGCTATCACCTAAGTGAAGAGCCAATCTAGGGAAAATTCTTGTTGTCCCTAAGCAACTTATCGCTTCGTATATTTACCTGGCAAAATTCGATCCAAAAAATCCAATAAATTTTCTCGATTGTCAAACTTACTTCCCATATAAAAACCAACCGTTACAAAAACTACGATGACTAATGTATTAAAAAAACCAAAAAAGATATAAAGAAGGCCTAAGACCAAACCAGCGAATACACCTATAGTCTTACCCGGATTCTCCGTAATCAGTTGCCAAAACATGACATGTCCCCCTTACTCTACCCGACTGAGACGAGGAGTTAGTTGCTGTTGGGCTACCTCCGTAATCAACACATCAACTTCTTTTATTTCAATTCCAACAATTTTCTCTATTTGGTGTTTTACTGCCTTCTGAATCTCGTCAATAATACCTTGGATAGGTGTTTCTCCATCAACAGCAGCCTTAAGTACAATGCTTGTCCCTGTTTCATTAGCCTTTACCACACTTTTCACGTCACGCACACCGCGAATCCGGCGGGCAGCCTTTAAAGCAATACTTTCGATTGTATTCAAACTGATCGTTACATGTCCAATATCTGTTGTTTGGGAAATCACCGTTGCACTTTCATGGCCCTTGGAACGACGAAATCCCTGTAAGAGGAATTTCAAACTGATAAGAAAGAAAATAACCGATACTGCAAGATAAGCATATCGAGGTTGATCAAACTCATAAATCACCTGTAAATTCAACTGGATTAATTCTAAGGAGATGAGGCGCATAAATACAGCTATAGCTATTACAGATAAAATAGTAAGTGCTAGGCTATATAGGGTCAGTATAAACCGATCAAACAAATTCACGTCTTACCCTCCTACCATTTGATAAACATACATAAAGTGCAGTAAAGACCCCACGATAGGGGTCTTTAACGAACACGTAGATGAGGCTCTTCCAACTCAACCTTCTTTTCTACTTTTTTCTCAGCTTTAAGCTCCACATCAACAACATGAACATTGACCTCATTAACCGTAAGCCCCGTCATGGTCTCAATAGCGTGACGAATATTATCCTGAATATTACGTGCAACTTCTGGGATCTTATAGCCGTATTTGACAATTATGTAAACATCAATAGCCGCTTCTCTCTTACCAACCTCTACTTTAACCCCCCTAGACAAATTTTTCTTGCCTAGTCTTTCAACGATATCACCGACGATCCCACCACTCATGTGTGCAACGCCTTCGATCTCAGCGGCTGCTAGTCCAGCAATCACTTCAATCACTTCTGGAGCAATTTCAATCCGACCAAGTTCAGTTTTTTCAAAATCAGCAATCATTTCCATCACGTACACCTCCTCATTTAATTTCATTATAACAACAGAGGAAATCATTTACAAACATAGAAATGGTAAACTCTCGTGATTATTCCGCTATTATTATTCCTCTATTTTTATGGGATGAAGTTCAAGGAATTTCGTATTAAAATCCCCTTTTACAAACTCATCATTTTCAAGAAGCTTTAAGTGAAAAGGAATCGTTGTTTTAACACCCTCAATTACAAATTCACCTAGAGCTCTTTTCATTCTTTGGATCACTTCATTACGATCCTTTCCCCATACTATTACCTTGGCAATCATAGAATCATAGAATGGAGAAATTTGATATCCCGGATAAACTGCACTATCGATTCGAACTCCATAACCCCCAGGTGGCAAATAATTCTCCACCCTTCCCGGTGAAGGCATGAAGTTTTTGGCTGGGTTCTCAGCATTGATTCGACATTCAAGTGCCCAACCATTGATCTGTATATCCTCTTGAAGAAAAGACAGTTGGTTACCAAAGGCAACAGAGATCTGTTCCTTAATGAGATCAAATCCTGTAATAAGTTCAGTTACGGGATGTTCTACTTGAATTCGTGTATTCATCTCCATAAAGTAAAACTTGCCATGTTTATCAAGGAGGAATTCTACTGTACCTGCACCACTGTAGTTAACAGCAAGAGCAGCGGCAACAGCGGCTTCTCCCATTTGACGACGTAGCTCGGAGTCTAATGCTGGGGATGGAGCCTCCTCTACGAGTTTCTGGTGTCTACGTTGAATCGAACAATCCCGTTCACCTAAGTAGACAACCTCCCCGTGTTTATCAGCCATAATTTGGATTTCCACATGCCGCGGCTCTTCCAAGTATTTCTCCAGATAAACACCGGCATTCCCAAACGCCGTTTCTGCTTCCTTCTGTGCTTGGCGAATCGCTTTACGCAGTTCCTCTTCATCCTGCGCAACACGCATTCCTTTTCCTCCACCACCAGCGGTAGCTTTAATAATCACTGGATACCCAATTTCCCGAGCCACAATAGCAGCTTCTTCAATATCTTCGATCAGACCTTCCGTTCCAGGTACAGTAGGTACACCCGCAGCCTTCATCGTTTCTCGGGCAACAGCCTTAGCACCCATACGGCTAATAGCATCTGGAGAAGGTCCGATAAACGTAATATTACAAGCTTCACAAATCTCCGCAAAATCCGCATTTTCTGCTAAAAATCCATATCCTGGATGAATTGCCTCTGCATGGGTTAACATAGCCGTACTCATTAGGTTGGTTAAATTCAAATAACTTTCCTTTGAAGCTGTCGGTCCAATACAATAAGCTTCATCCGCAAGCTTAACATGCAAAGCCTCGCGATCTGCCTCTGAATATACTGCAACCGTTGAAATTCCCATCTCTTTACAAGCACGTATAACACGAACAGCAATTTCCCCACGGTTCGCAATAAGAATTTTCTTAAACATTAATGGACCTCCACTTATTCTGCTTTAACTAGGAAGAGAGGTTGACCATATTCAACAAGCTGACCATCGGTCACTAGTACTTTTACAATTTCGCCAGTAATCTCTGCTTCGATTTCATTAAATAGCTTCATAGCTTCAACAATACAAACAATACTCTCTGCCTTTACTTTATCCCCAGCTTTAACAAAAGCTGGTGCAGTTGGTTCTGGCTTCGAATAGAAGGTTCCAACCATTGGTGAAACGATTTTGTGATAGCCCTCTTCGCCCGTTAGAGGTGCTGGTTCTACCACTGGAGCGGATACTGGTGCAGATTCAATCTTTGGCACTTGTTGGACAGATGGAACAGCAAGAACTGGTGCTGCTTGTTCAACTACTGGTGCTTGTGCAGCTTGTACAACTGGCACTTGATAAGCAACAGGAGAAACAGCTCCTTTTCTGATAGTAATCTTCGTTCCCTCATCCTCTAAATCAAATTCTTGAATACTAGACTGATCCAAAAGACGAATAATCTCTCTAAGTTCATGAATTTTTAACATCACTTATGTCCACTCCTTGGAATTCAAAACTGTAATGAAAACAAAATTATTACCATTATATCATAATCTTCCTTTCAAAGAAAACTTGGCTAAAACAAGGTTTGTTTTGGTCAAAATAAAAAAACGGGGGGAATCTTTCCCCCTCGAGTTATGGCTTATAGCTTACGACAATATTTTGTCCGGGTACATCCATGTGTTTCTTAACAAGTGACATAATTTCAACTACCTTGTTCTTTTCTACCTTATCCGCCTGAACAATAACATTCACACGATCATCCTTTGATACTACGACTGCCTCTTTATAGCCTAGAGCCTTAATTAAATTTTCCACGTTCATTTCTGTTTCCTGAAGGGAAACAAGTTTGTCATAGCTTTGCTTTGCCTTCCCAATCGAATCGGCTTTTGCTTCATTGCTTGTCATAACAGTCATATACTCTTCCATCTGCTTAGAATTCCATGCATCTCGGTCCATCTTTACCCCAACAAAGTAATCCGAAGCATCAATTGCTGTGGTTACTTTATTTCCAGTCGTTACTTGCTTACTATCCACCTGAACATCTGTTACCTTTTGCTTCTCTACCTTTTGCTTACCATCAAGTGCAACTGGCACTTGTTTGATCGGACCTTGTACAAGATAATAAGCTGATAAAACAACCATAATCGTGAGCATAGAGAGAAGCCATACCGTTTGTTTTTTTAGAACCATAGAATTATTCCTCCTCATCCTTTTTTAGGTAAAATTGATATTTTATGCGGTTCAACATGAAGGACCTTCTGCACAGCATCCAGGATACTTGCCTTAACCTTCAGGTTTTCCGCTCCTTTCGCTACAATAACAACACCTGAAACCTTTGGAGAGACCTTCTTTAGAACAATTGGATGTTGACTCTGTCCCTCGGATACCAGAACGACTTTCTCATCCTTCGTAGTATCTGTGATATCTCTGGTTGCTTTGTCTTTATCCATTTCCTTTGTAATCGTATTTTTGGAGTTTACATCCTTCTCCACAACGACTTCTTCTGAGGATTCTAGATTAACCATTACAGAGACCTCACCAACACCAACAACTTCTTCTAATATTTTTTTTAGCTGATCCTCATACATAGAAGCATATTCATCAATGCTCGAGTCTGCTGATTTGGTCTTATTCGCGAAAACTGGTTGTTCAGTGTTGGGTCCCCTAATTTCTTGCACGGTTACCAGCTTCTGACCCTGGGAAAAGGAAGAAAGAATCATCACGATAACTCCAATGCCAGCTAAGATGAACAGCATCTGATAGGTTCCTAACCGTTTTCCTCCCTCCTTTCCTCCTTTAAGCTTCTGAATGATTCGGGTAAGCCAACCATCCTTATTCATCCTTATCCCTCCCCATTTTTCCTTTCCAATTTTGTTTCAACTCGGGCTTGATCAATGCTCCAGGTTTCTGCTACAAATTGAGTAACATCAGTTAACATCTTCCTTTGCTCTTCCGGAAGATTGGATGATGTGGAGACAGCAGGAGTGGCATCTGGGGACTGCTTAGGAACATTGATGATGACGGGATCAATCGGTTTTATCTCAATGTTTTGGCCTTTCACTTCTCTCCCATGGCTGCTTACCAACGTATCTTTGTCCAATATTAATTGTACGGTGGAAATTACAGGATATGCCTGTTCTTTGTCCATTTCTTTCCTATCAATGGAAATCTTCACAGATTGTACCAAAACACCAAAATGCTCCTCCACCTTGGCTTTAATCAATGACTCCATTTGTTTTTGAACAAATCGCTTGGTGTCTTGCTCATTTTGTTGTAGAAGCCTTTCACCATGTTCTTTAATTTGTTGTAGGCTTGAGCTATTCGTTGAATCAGAATTATAATTCATCACTCTCAAAGCTAACTTCTCTTCAGAGAAATCCTTTTTAAACAACTGCATAAAGGGAGTTAGTATAGCCAAGAGGATCATTAAACCCATAACCAGCTTGACATAGCGTTGCATGGATGAATTCGGTAACATCATTTCCAGAAACGTTGCAAACAGGACAAGAAGAATAATTTTTTCCAACCATTGACTCAAGGTTTCAATCATCTTCGGTCACCTCACCATAACGGATATGTTAGCTGCCGTAATAATGACTGTAAGAGCCAGGAAAAACATCAAACAAACCGTTGCAAGAGCAGCAAACACAAACATCATATTTTTCCCAATTGTTGATAGACAACTAATGATTGGGCTGTTTCCTAAAGGCTGCATAATAGCGGAAGAGAACTGATAAACAAACGAAAGCGCAAAAATTTTAATAGCTGGAAAGGCACAAAGCAGTAATAAGATGACCACTCCCACAACCCCAACTGAATTTTTCACTAAAAGGGAGGCACCTAGCACAGTATCTGTCGCATCTGAAAACATTCTTCCAACTACAGGAACGAAGTTGCTCGCCACAAACTTGGCTGTTTTCACTGTAATCCCATCTGCAACAGCACTCGTAGCTCCTTGTACCGAAAGAATCCCTAAAAACGCAGTAAGAAAAGCTCCCAATAATCCTAGGCTAAAATTGCGTAAAAGAGTCGCAAGACGAGTGACCTGATACTTGTCCGAGAAACTACTAACGACACTTAGTACGGCTGATAGAAAAAGTAAAGGGAAAATTATCGTTGAAATGATGGTTCCACTTATGTTGATCATTAATATAATTAAAGGATGAAACATAGCAACAGAGGTGATATTGCCAGTTGATGCTAGTAGAGCAAGCACTAACGGCATCAATGCCTGCATGAAATTGACCATATCGGTAATGGCACCCTGGGCATAACTAATTGCCACCCGGAAGCTATTAATGGCCAAAATAATTAGGACTAAATAAGCAATCGAATAAGCTGTCTTACTGACCGCATTCTTCTCGAATGCATTCTGCATGGTTTCTAGGATCATGGCAAATACCGTAATGATAATAATCGTCCCAAGGAGCTTACCGTTGATCAGCAATTCATGAAATAAATATTTTAAGAATCCTGTCATTACCTGATTTATTGAGAATTCCTGCCCTCCATTCATGATTAAAGGAACAATTCCTGGTTGTTCTATACCTGGGAGGTAGCCTTTGTAATCCTGAACAAGGTTTTTCCAGAAGGCCTCTACCTGACTTAAATCGAGCCTTTGCATCTGGCTTTCTACAATTGATTCTCCCGTAGCTTGCGCGTATGAGGCATCTGGAGTGTATCCTAGTACAACTAAGCAGAGTAACAGAACTGCGACTACTTGTCTCATGCATCCATCATCCTTTATGAAGGAAATAAGCTAATAACCGTTTCAACAATTACCGTAATAATCGGTACTGCCATCACCAGAATCAATACTTTTCCAGCTAATTCGATTTTAGAAGCAATGGCTCCTTGGCCGGCGTCACGTGTAACCTGCGAAGCAAATTCAGCGATATAGGCAATACCAATCATCTTAAGGATGGTCTCTAGATAGATCAAATTGATATTGGCTTGCGCGGCCATTCGTTCGAGAATGTGGATCACCTCAGATATTTTCCCAATGACAAAAAGAAAAATAATGATCCCCGTTACAACTGCAATCATGAAGGCAAATATCGGTTTTTGCTCTTTAATAACAAGGGTTAAAACCGTTGCCACTAAACCAAGACCAACAATTTGAATAATATCCATTTGCTCACCCCAGCCTATTTAAACAGAAAAACCCGTTTGATTTCCTGGAATAAATCATTCACATAGCTTGCAACCATGTATAAGACAACGATCACCCCAACTAATGTGATCCAATCTGCCAAATCTCCTTTACCCGCCTGCTTAAGAACAGTATGGATCATAGCTACAATCACCCCGATACCAGCAATTTGAAAAATGGTGTTCACATCATAATGCATGAATCTCACCCCTAATAAATCAAAATGACGGCTAAAAGCCCACCTAAGAAACCAAGGCTTTTGCACATTTTTTCATATTTTTGTTGTTCACTCCTTGCCTCTTCTTCTTCACTTGTTAAGTTCATTACAGCTAAACGTATATGCTTTTGCTGATCCTGTCGGTCACTCTTACCAAGAACTCGTCCTAAGTGAATTAATATTTCTTTTTCTGGTGGCTTTAACATCGTATTTTTCCATGTCTTCTCAAGAGCCATTTCCCAACAATCTGCAGTAGGCAACCCATCATATTCCTGTAGGAATTGTCCAGCATGTAAGAAAATCTCTCCTACCCGATCCCCAATTCGTACGGATATGTGTTTTAATGCAATACTAAGAGGTGTCGCACCATAACAAATTTCCGTTTCTAACAATTGCAATCCAACAATTAACCGCCGAATCTCCTTTGGCCTCATGGAATACATTTTTGCTGCCTGAAACCCAACTAATGTACCAGAAACCAGCACTATGAGTGCACCGATAAGCTTTAACAAGAGGCTGTCACCTCGCTAATTAACTGAAACTTTTCATTATAAACCCCTTCAATCGTCCCCACCCCATGGGTTCGACCAAGGATCACATATCTTTCAAACATCCCTTGTCCAATCATTCGACTAATTGTTGGCCGCCGATTGATATCGGCAATACTTGCCCCATGAACAGAGGTAATGAGGGTCACCCCGGCATTCAGAGCCTCCTGTACAGCTGTTACATCTTCAGGGCGGCCTATTTCGTCTGCTATAATAACTTCAGGTGACATAGCACGAATTAACATCATAATCCCTTCTGCCTTAGGGCAAGAATCTAAAACATCGGTTCGCGGTCCAACATCGCGTTGCGCAACACCTGCTACACATCCAGCAATCTCTGATCTTTCATCAACAATAGCTACCTTTTTTCCTGATAGATGTGGATTACCAAAGCTGATTAACCTTGCTAAATCACGAAGAAGAGTTGTTTTCCCACATTGTGGAGGGGAAATAATTAATGTATTTAGTAGATAATTTCCATTCATAAGCTGTGGGATCAGGGAAGAAGCGATTCCTTTTTTTTCCTTCGCAATACGTATGTTGAAGCCAGAAATATCACGGATGGTCCGCACTTCCCCTTTTTCCACCACAGCCTTTCCTGTAATGCCTATGCGATGACCTCCTGTTATAGTTACGTAACCCCTTTTTAATTCTTCTTCAAGGGCATAGATGGAGTGTTGACTAATCATGTTAATCAACTTGTCCATCTCTAGAGCACCAACCCTCCAACCCTTTCCCGGGTGATTAGATAACTGGCCCTCCTTTGTCACGAACCTTGATGACTGACCAAAGATCAACTCAACTGGTTGTTCCCTGCGAATTCGAATTTCCTCTAGGCTTGCTAGAACATCTGAGGAAATATTTCGCAGTAGCTCACGAATTCCTAAGGGCATTGCTGATAATAGGTGTGCATCCATTGGTTATTCACTCCTGCTACTTTGAACTCGTCCATGTGTTATTCCATCATATGCACTCACTTAGCTCAAATATGACAATCTAAAAATAAAAGACACCTCCTTATTAAAATGTACCCTATAGAGTAGACACATATAAAAA
>DATFAS010000019.1:0-47967 GCA_035254305.1 Bacillota bacterium | reverse complement strand
ATCGCCAAAACAATATTTTTATCATCGTGATCATATGGGAGTTCCCTAATAAAAGATTGATCAATTTTCAGGGCATGTATAGGAAACTTCTTCAAGTAGCTTAAGGAAGAATACCCCGTTCCAAAATCATCTATGGCGATTTGAATGCCTAGTGTGCAAAATTGATTTAGTACATCGATGGCATATTCCGTATCCTCCATGATTGAACTCTCCGTTATCTCTAATTCTAACCATTGGGGTTCAAGGCCTGTTGTTTGTAATGTTTCATTAATCATTTCAACAAGATTTAGCTGTAGAAACTGCTTGGTTGACAGATTAACTACTATTTTGAATGGCTTATAACCTTCATCCTGCCATTTTTTATTTTGCCAACATGCCTCTTCTAGAACCTGTTTTCCAATTGGGATGATCAGACCAGTTTCTTCTGCTAAAGGAATAAAATCGGCTGGAGAAATCATTCCCCATTTTGGATGTTTCCACCTTATTAGTGCCTCCATTCCCACGATTTGTTGGGTTTGAATATTCACTTGAGGCTGGAAATATAATTCAAGTTCATGATGACTTATAGCCTTTCGAAGCTCACTCTCCAATGTAAGAATATCCACCTCACGTATATTTTTAGTAATTAAATTCGTACTTTGAATGTCCATATCCGATTTGAAAACATGGTATTTTTGTTCAAGATATTTTTTCCCATGATACAGTGCCAGATCCGCTCGTTTCGTTAGTACATCTAATTCCGTTCCATGATCTGGAAACATGGAAATTCCTATAGTAGGAGTAATATAGATTTCACGGCCATTTAACCAAAACGGTTCTATAAACTGACTTAAAATAGCATCAGCCGTAAGATGAATCGTCTCAAACCAATGAATAGGAGGTGTAAGTAACATGAATTCATCCCCACCAACCCTTGCGATTAAATGATCGTGAGGAATTACAGCGTACAATCGTTTAGCAACTTGCTGTAAAAGAGTGTCTCCCACATCATGACCAAACGAATCATTAATGACTTTAAATCGTTTAAGGTCAATCATCATAATAGCAAACTTAAAGTTTTGCTCCTTTGCCTTATTTAAGGTTTCAATAAGTTGTTTATTAAAGAGCCTTCGATTCGGTAAATCTGTTAATGGATCGTGAAATGCCATCTGATAAATCTTTTCTTCTACTAACTTCCTCTCCGTAATATCGCTTCGAATACAAACATATTGATAATGCCCGCTTTTCTCCTCCATAATCGGAACAATCGTAGTATCAACCCAATAAACAGAACCATCTTTGGCTTTGTTTCGAACTTCACCATGCCAAACCTTCCCGCTTTTGATGGTTTCCCATAGATCTCGGAAGAACTCATTGGAATGATAATTTGAATTAACTATGCGGTGATTACTCCCAATCAATTCTTCCTTCTCATACTTTGAGATCTCGCAAATTTTATCATTTGCATAAATAATTATCCCTTTATAATCGGAAATTGTAACGATCGCTGATTCGTCTAAAGCAAATTGAATATCCTTTAGATTTTTTAGAGCTCTATTACGTTCAGTAATATCAGAAAATATAGCAATCATGCCGATCGTATGTTGATCACTGTCATATAGATGAGCTGTTGATATACTTACATCTATATGTGTCCCATCTTTTTTCTTACGGGTGACCTCAACTTCCGTTTTATCATTATCGTTTAGGATAAACTCCTCCACTAAAGCTTTTTGTTCATATGCATCAGGAAGAAGTGGGTAGAGTTGACCAACTGTCTCTTGTTCTGTCCAACCAAACATTTTTTCTGCTGCAGGGTTCCAACTCATAACCGTTCCATCTAGAGCTAGTGAAATGATGGCTAACGGTGAAGAAAGAATGATGGCTTTCATTTGTACGTTTATATCCTGTAACTTTTCTTTCACTTTTTTATGTTCTGTGATATCTCGGCCGATGACCACCATACCTTTTCGCTGAAAATCCGCATCGAATACTGGAACTTTTACGATATCGAAAACAATATCGTTCCCGTCCAAATTTTTAAATTTCTGTTCAAAGCGATATAATTCTCTGCGTTTCCATGCCTTATTCTCTGATAAACCACCCTCCGACAATAAATCCGAATTGATCGAACTATAAGGTGACAATTCTTTACTTGACTTTCCCCTCCATGAAATACCACCTAATTGAAAAAGCTTAACCGCCATCTGATTGGCTACTAGCCATTTTCCTTCCCCATCTTTTAAAACAATAAAATCAGAGGTTGAGTCAATTAATGTATAAAGCTGTTTGAAATTTGTTTCTAATTCTTCCTGTTTCTCATCAATTTCTTTTTGCATTACACTATATTTTTTACTAAGTAACCATCCAAGGAAAATTAAAGCAACCGAAGTCGTATAATCATGGAGTAATAATACACCGTCAATGTAATAATGTGTGAGCATTGTTGCAGCAACCAGCAGAATTAGAAAAAATAGATGGAACCAATTTAGGATGTTCCTATTCATATCACCAATTTGGAGCAATCGAAACATGCTACCCCTCCCAATCTTTAAATAAGTGGAATAACACAATTTCGGTAACCCGGCGATCGTAGTTTAAAACCTTAGACCCGTAGTTTTGCGTCCTCATCTTTCGATGAGTTTGCCATTTTCGATTGTCAAAATAAAAATCCTTGTTAACAACAATGAACTATGACTTTAATACTTCTTTTCCATGATTCACTCCTTCCTCACTTAGAAATCACTATAAAAAAGAAAAAAACCATTCCGAAATTGGAATGGTTATGTCCATGCAAATATGGATTAACACAATTTCGGTAACCCGGCGATCATAGTTTATTTAACCTTAGACCCGTGGCTTTGCGTCCTTATCTTTCGATAAGTTTGCCTTTATCGATTTGTCGTTGCTATCACTGTATAACTTTATAGTACTATAGTATCATAACGTGAGTAGGATAATTGTTACAATTGATTTACATTATCATTCTCATTCTATAAATTTTTATTGAGTTGTTAAAAAAAATGTCAAATTTATTTCACACTTAAGTTCAAATATGCACTAATGACTTCATCTTCACACAAAAATGCCCCTTCACTTGGAAATAAAGGGGCAAAGTTTCAATACTAGCTTTTATAAAACATTATTCGGGAAAACGTAGTTCTCCACATTTTAGCAATTCCACAACAGCCTGTGCTCTTCCTTTTACGCCAAGCTTTTGCATCACATTGCTAATATGATTACGCACAGTTTTTTCACTAATGAATAACTGCTTTGCAATCTCTTTTGTGGTTTTGTCCTGTACTAATAGCTCGAATACTTCTCTCTCACGATTAGTGAGTAACGGTTTCGCTTTCTGATCGTTTCCCTTCAATATTGCCACCCCTCCTTGCTACGGGCTCAATAACAAGGCTAAGGATACAGTCACTAATATTCTATGACTGGGCATGGTTTGCGGTGCGGACTCCTGCGGGATTGGGCCTGCGCCCACAGTATATTCAGTGGGTTCTCAATGGGTGAATCGTTTCTTCATGTGATCTTTCACAACCCATTCAAATATTCCAAGTGCAATGAGGAAGATGCCAAAAACAGTTCTGAGATGTTCTAAAGAAATTTTCATTGCTACAATGGAGCCACACAACGAACCAAATCCTCCCCCAACAACAACCCATCCGACGAGAGACCAATCTATGTTTTTTTCTTTCATATGCGTCATAATCGCTACAATAGCAATCGGAATGAAGGAAAGAAGCGTGATCCCTTGTGCTTGTGCTTGGTTAACAGTAGTAAATAACACAAGAACAGGGATAAGAATCTTCCCACCACCTAACCCCAACCCGGAGAGAGTCCCCATACAAAGACCTAAAGCTGAAAAGCCCAGCACTTCGATTACGTCCATAACATTCGGATCCCAGCATAGATCATCAATGTGGCAAAAATTCTTTTTAACCAAAGAGTAGAAATCCGCCGAAGAAGTTTTGCCCCAATATACCCTCCAATTAGTCCACCGATAGAAATCAAAAACCCAATTCGATACGGCATAACGCCATATTTACGATAGATAATAATGCTTATTAAAGAAATAGGGAAAATAATAGCGAGTGAAGTGCCATGTGCTGTTTTTCTTTCTGTTCCAAGTATATGAATTAGGGCAGGTACGAGAAGGGTTCCTCCAACACCAATTAATCCATTGATAAACCCTGTAAAAAGACCTATTCCCATCTTTTTAAGCCCGACCATTCCAATCACCTCTAGAATAGTCTTTCCCATTATAAAAGCTATTATTAAAAATGGAAAAACCGGCCAAGGCCGGTTTCACTATCCATTATTGTAATATTCTTTACGGCTTTAAATTTATCACCTGCATATGAAATTGCCCAATATCCTCTAAGTGTAAGGGTACTGTGTAGGCTGTGCCATGGTTTATCTCCATATCCTCGGTAGCAAGAATCATGGGTGGGGTTATATCAATATTCACCCCTTGATTGAAAAGCAGATTACTCGCATTCCCTGAAATCATATTCCCTAACTCAGATATGGCACTTCTCCCAATCTCATCAATTTCAGTAATTGAAAAGCCACCCATCATGGCAGAAATAATTCTTAAAGCAACCTGTTCATGCAACCCGAAGATGATATCACCTTCTAATTGACCGATTACACCAATCTTAATCCATAGATGATCTTTCTCTAACTGAACATCTTTAATTAATACCTCTCCTCTAGTTGGGGAAATATTACAAACCTGTTCAATAACCATTTGGGCAGATTCGAGGAATGGATCGATGTATCTCACAGTCATATTTCTAGGACCTTCCTTCACATATTTTGATGCAATTATACTTTACGCTTCCTTCATTCGACAAGTAGAACCTTATTTTTTATTTGAAAAATATTTTTATTACAGAAAATTCTTTCTACTTGTTCTCTATGGTTTCTTGATCTAACAAAAATAAATTTACATTTCCTTACATCTAAGTATGGAACTGCAATTTCATGGCTACTTATTTGCCAAATAGGCCCCTTAAGGTAATGAAAAGCAAATATAATCTCCCCAAATGAAAAGCATTCCTTCAGACATTTCATGGTTGGAAAGTCCTTATTCGACTCTAATAAGTGAACGGGCTCAAAACCAAATTTTTGGATAAGATGTTCACGATCCTCTATTTGAGATTTAGTTTTGGTGGAAGCATGTGCATCCGGAAAAAGGCATGGATATTGTTTCCATAAATATTTCAGATCAATTCCATGGAAAAACATGATGGCCCCCTTCTAACATGAATGTTTTAAAAGGATAACCAAAATAGATTCCCTCTATGAAATGAAAGAAGCAGCTCCTCATAGAGCTGCTTCTTAAATATTAGCTTTGGAAAAACTTCTTAATGCTGTGGATCGTAGTTGCACGGTTCATAGCTGCAATCGAAGTTGTTAAAGGAATACCCTTAGGGCAAGATTGAACACAGTTCTGTGAGTTACCGCAATCTGTAACTCCACCTTCACCCATTAGTGCATCTAAACGCTCAGCAGCATTCATCTGACCAGTTGGGTGAGTGTTGAAAAGACGAACTTGTGAGATAGCGAATGGTCCGATAAATGGAGATTTATCGTTCACATTTGGACATGCCTCTAAGCAAACACCACAAGTCATACACTTCGACAATTCATACGCCCATTGACGATCTGCTTCTGGCATACGTGGTCCTGGTCCAAGATCATGAGTTCCATCAATAGGAATCCAAGCTTTAACACGCTTAAGCGCATCAAACATACGTTGACGGTTAACAGAAAGGTCTCTTTGTACAGGGAATGTACTCATTGGTGCTAAACGAACTGGCTGTTCAAGCTTATCAATTAGTGCTGTACATGCCTGACGAGGCTTACCATTGATAACCATAGAGCAAGCACCACAGACTTCCTCTAAGCAGTTTGATTCCCAGGATACAGGAGCTACTTTCGTACCGGACGCATTCACTGGATTACGTTGAATCTCCATTAGAGCGCCAATAACGTTCATATTTGGACGGTAAGGAATCTTAAATTCTTCAGAATAAGATTGGCCTTCCGGGCTATCTTGACGAGTAATGATCAGAGTAATTGTTTTTTGTTCAGCCATTACTTCTTTTCTCCCTTCTCTTCTGTCTAATGTGCTTAATGAGATACGGAATAATCACGAACACGAGGAGGAATCATGGATGTATCCACATCTTCGTAATGGAACTTCGGTCCTTCAGGAGTGTAATTAGCCATTGTTGTTTTCATGAATTCCTCATCATTACGCTTAGGGAAATCTGGTTTGTAGTGTGCGCCACGGCTTTCATTACGATTTAGGGCACCGATTGTGATTACACGGGCTAACTCAAGCATATTCCACAGCTGTCTAGTAAAGGAAGCAGATTGGTTATTAAACTTGGCACTATCGTTCACATTGATCTTCTTGTAACGTTCCATTAATTCTAAGATCTTATTATCTGTTTGCTTCAACTTATCATTGAAACGAACTACAGTCACATTAGCAGTCATCCATTCTCCTAATTCCTTGTGAAGAACATAAGCATTCTCAGTTCCATTCATCTTAAGAATGTTATCGTATTTCTCTTGTTCTTTCTTCACTTGTGCTTCAAATACTTGACTTGAGATATCATCCGCATGCTTATTCAAGCCTTGAGTGTATTTAACAGCATTAGGACCTGCTACCATACCACCGAATACAGCAGACAATAAGGAGTTAGCTCCTAGGCGGTTTGCGCCGTGTTGTGAGAAGTCACATTCACCAGCAGCAAATAGTCCCTTAATCTTAGTCTGTTGTTCATAATCAACCCATAGTCCACCCATTGAGTAGTGAACAGCAGGGAAGATCTTCATAGGAACCTTACGTGGGTTATCTCCTACGAATTTTTCATAGATTTCAATGATACCACCAAGTTTAACGTCTAATTCATGTGGATCCTTATGGGAAAGATCTAGGTAAACCATGTTCTCCCCATTTAGACCTAACTTCATATCTACACAAACTTGGAAAATTTCACGAGTTGCAATATCACGAGGAACAAGATTTCCATAAGCTGGGTATCTATCCTCAAGGAAATACCAAGGCTTACCGTCTTTATAAGTCCATACACGTCCACCTTCACCACGTGCAGATTCACTCATCAAGCGTAGCTTGTCATCTCCTGGAATCGCTGTTGGGTGAATTTGGATGAATTCCCCATTCGCATAAGCTGCACCTTGCTGATAAACAGCAGAAGCTGCTGTTCCTGTATTGATGATAGAGTTCGTGGATTTACCAAAGATAATTCCAGGTCCACCAGTAGCTAAAATTACTGCATCTGCAGCGAAGGATTTAATTTCCATAGTGCGTAGGTTCTGAGCAACAATCCCACGGCATGTTCCTTCATCATCTTGAATAATAGACGTGAATTCCCAGTATTCATGCTTCGTTACAAGTCCATTCACTTCATGACGACGAACTTGTTCATCTAATGCATAAAGCAACTGTTGTCCAGTTGTCGCACCTGAGAAAGCCGTACGGTGGTGCTGAGTTCCTCCGAAACGACGGAAATCAATAAGACCTTCTGGAGTACGGTTGAACATAACTCCCATACGATCGAACATGTAGATAATTCCTGGTGCAGCATCACACATAGCCTTAACAGGTGGTTGGTTTGCTAAGAAGTCTCCACCATAAATGGTGTCGTCAAAGTGGATCCATGGTGAGTCTCCCTCACCCTTTGTATTAACCGCACCGTTAATACCACCTTGGGCACAAACGGAGTGAGATCTTTTAACAGGTACTAAAGAAAATAAATCTACTGAAACGCCAGCTTCAGCACATTTGATAGTTGACATCAAACCTGCTAAACCACCGCCAACGATAATAATTTTAGCCATTAGCTCTTCCTCCTAACCTTTAATGCTTGCTGCTACATCGACTGGGTTGATAAAAGCGAACATGGCCGAAATCCCGATATAGGAAAGAATCACAAAGAATACCATCCAAACATAAGTTGAAATTCTTTGGGCTCTAGGGCCAACAGTGATTCCCCAGCTAACCAAGAACGACCACATACCATTGCTGAAATGGAATGTAGCGGACAATAGGCCAAGAACATAAAATGCGATCATACCACCATTTTGGAAAACATGAACCATAATGTCATAGAATCCTTCAGGCTTAACAGAACCAATAGCGATCTGAATACGTGTCTGCCAAATATGCCAAACAACAAAAATCAAAGTAATAATTCCGGTTACACGTTGTAGGAAAAACATCATGTTACGGAAATAACCATAGTTATTCACATTATGCTTTGCTTGGAAAGCAATGTAGAGACCATATACAGCATGATAAAGTAGCGGTAAAAGGATAAACACAATTTCTACAATTGCGAGAAAAGGAATGTCTTCCATCAATTTTACTTGTGAGGTAAAGCGTTCGCGTCCATAATGAGCCAAAAAGTTGGTATATAAATGGATAATTAAAAATGCACCTACAGGAATGACTCCCAATAAGGAATGAAGCTTTCTGTTAAAAAAGTGACGATCCGTCGCCATCCTTGGGCCCCCTTTCAAAAGTGAAAAAATCTCATTTCTTGTAAGGCTTATACTTCTTTCTCTCTTCCCTCCAACTTACCTATCTGATTCACTATTATCTCTGACACTCCCCCTTAAATACTCAGTTGATCTTCCCCATCAAAACAAAGATAAAAGCTTCCAGCGGAAGCCAAAAGGGAATGAACATTTTGTGACAGGTTTATTTTACTCCTTGTATCCACTAGCGTCAAGAAAACGGCACCAATTGTCAAATTTGTTTCTTCTAGTTGTCCTCTTTCCAACATAAACATAATGAGAAAGGAATTGGTTAATCCCATTTTTGTATTTTTATTGAAGAATGGAGGAGATCTATTTTGCGACAAAGTGAAGCCATTTCATCCCTATTTAAAGAAAGAATCCTGTTGCCACCAGAAAGCATCTCCAATTCTCTATTAGGTTACCTATTTTTCCGCGAGAAAATACTCGAAACGATTCTTGGGGACAGCGAGATCAATATTCTCTATTGGGTTGGAAAAGAGATTGGTAACTCATTGGAGGTCAAATTGATAGAAGAAGTAGAAGATATCTTCTTACAACTTGACCTGGGACAAGTACAAATCGAAGCACAATCAGCGTGTACGATTGACTTTAAAATTACCCATAACCGATTCAATCTCATTCCTAAGAAACGCTTAGAAAAAACATTAAATCTTGAAGCCGGCCTCCTAGCTGGGATCATGGAAAAAATAACAGAAACGTATTGTGCTGCCCAATTACAAATCAATGAAAAAGAAGGTATCTATATCGGCATAGAAGTCGTTATGGATAAAAGTTGGAACAATCATCTAGTTAGCCATGGTGTTTAATTTTATCATCCATGAACCTCAGCAAGCTCAGCAGCATCAAGACCAAATGCGGAATGCAAAGTTTGAACTGCTAACTTCGCCAATTCTGTAGATATAATACATGAAACCTTAATCTCAGATGTGCTAACCATCAAGATATCAATACCTGCACTAGCTAAATACTTAAACATGCTAGCTGCCACTCCCGGATTGGAAACCATACCAGCTCCAACAATCGATACTTTAGCCAGACCTTTCTCAGCTCTCACTTCTTCAAAATTTAGTCTTTCTTGATCACGCTTCAATAAATCAATGGTACGTACTAAATCATCCTCTGCAACTGTAAATGCAATCGTTGTTGTAGAGGATTCATTTGCACTTTGGATGATCACATCCACATTAATATGTGCCTGTGCCAATGTTGAAAATATCGATGATAATGCTCCTATTTTGTTCTGAAGATTAACTACAGTGATTTTTGCTACAGATTCATCGTGGGCTACCCCACTAATCATTAAGCCATTTTCCATATCTGGTTCCTCCTGAATCATGGTCCCTTCTTCTTCCCCAAAGCTTGAACGGACAGTTAATTTAACATTATATCTTTTTGCACACTCAACCGCGCGTGGATGCAGTACGCCTGCACCTAGGTTAGCGAGTTCAAGCATTTCATCATAGGATATGGAATTCAATTTTCGTGCCCTTGACGCAATCCGTGGGTCGGCAGTAAATACTCCACTTACATCTGTATATATTTCACATAGCTCTGCCTGTAAACTTGCTGCTAAAGCAACAGCTGTTGTATCTGACCCCCCACGACCAAGCGTAGTGATCTGCCCGCCCTCTGTAACCCCTTGAAAACCAGCTACAATCACAATGTTATCTTCCTTCAGATACTTACTAACCTTATTCGAATCAATCTTTCTAATCCTTGCTTTATTATGAACTGGCTCAGTTACGATTCCCGCTTGCCAACCAGTTAATGATACTGCCCGGTAACCCTTCTGTTGCAAAGCAATCGATAATAACGAAATTGATACCTGCTCACCTGTGGTAAGTAACATATCCATTTCTCTCTCTGATGGCTTCCCGCTAAGCTGTTTAGCCATATCAACAAGAATATCCGTTGATTTCCCCATTGCAGATACGACCACGACAACTTCATGCCCTTGTTCCCTCGTCTGGATAATTCTATTCGCCACACGTTCCATTCTTTCTAAGGTTCCTACAGAGGTACCCCCAAACTTCTGTACAATAATTCCCATGTTCCTCTCCCTTCCTACGCCTAATTTGGAGTGGGTTGGCAAAAATCATTTGTTGCCCTTGTGTATGGATGGAATTTTTGCCCAAAACAAAATTCCTATATACCAAATATGAAAAAGACAACACATAAGGCTAAGGCCCTTTGCGTTGTCTCTATATTCAACACGAAGACACACCTTTACCGTAGCACTCCATCAAGGTCTTACAGACTTATGATGACAGTCCTGCAATTCTTCACTGCAGAACCAGCACTGATTATTGGCATTAAATCAGCACTTCGGCGAATTTCCCTTTCCATTGTATTCATAGAACTGCCTGTTCTCCCACAATGTACTCTTGATTTTCGCACCTCTACTCACTTGCATTCAAGTGAGGTGTAATTCTTATTTAATTTTCCTCTTCATAGTATATTCGTTCTGACATAATTTTGACAATGATTATTTTACTCATCTGCAATCTGCAGCTTCTCCATAATTTCCAGAGCAAGCTTATCACCAAATCCAAGCCCACGAAAATCATCTATGGAGGCTTCTCGCATCTTCTTCAATGAACCAAAATGTTTCAGTAGCAATTGCTTTCGTTTAGGACCTACTCCTGGAATATCGTCTAATTGAGAATACAGCATGGACTTCCCTCTTGCCTGCCTATGAAAGGTTATAGCAAATCGGTGAACTTCATCCTGTATCCGTTGAAGCAAATAAAATTCCTGACTATCTCGTTTAATGTCGACCTCCGAAGATGGATCCCCTAATAGAAGATGAGATGTTTTATGCTTATCGTCTTTAACTAAACCACAAACAGCAACATAGAGCCCTAATTCATTCTCCAGAACGTCTACAGCAGCCGAGATTTGTCCTTTCCCCCCATCTATTAAGACTAAGTCTGGGAGTGCCTGGTTCTCTTGGAGAACCCTTGTATAGCGTCTACGAATCACTTCACGCATTGATTCATAATCATCGGGACCTATCACCGTTTTAATTTTGTATTTTCGATATTCCTTTTTATCCGGCTTACCATCTGTGAATACAACCATCGCTGAAACTGGATCTGAACCCTGAATATTGGAATTATCGAAAGCCTCAATCCGATGTGGTGTTCCGGTACCCAATAGTTGACCTAAGTTTTCCACTGCCTGTGTGGTTCTTGATTGATCCCTAGCAATCAATTGGAATTTCTCTTCTAAGGAGATGCGGGCATTTTCGATCGCCATATCCACCAGCTTCTTCTTATCACCACGCTTTGGTGCGAATACTTTCACACCAAGGAGCTGCTGTAAGGATTCAGCATCGATCTCCTCTATATCCGGCAAGAAAACCTCCTTCGGCTTAAGCTGATCCTCATAATAAAACTGCGTAACATAGGATAAGAAATCCTCTATTTCTACACCGTAAAACGGAAACATAGCGACCTTTCTTTCGATTAATTTCCCTTGACGAACATGAAATACCTGAACACACATCCATCCTTTATCTACATAGTATCCAAAAACATCACGATCCGAGATATCTGTTAAGGTCACTGTTTGTTTTACCATCAAGGCATCGATGGCTTGAACCTGATCCCGGTATTCCTTCGCCTTCTCAAATTCGAGATTCTCGGCAGCATCAATCATCTTCTTTTGAAGTTGTTCTCGAATCTCCCCGTGCCCTCCGTTTAAGAAGCGATGGATTTCTTCGATCATGCTCTTATAGTCTTTTTCATCCACATTAAACTCACAGGGAGCAAGACATTGACCCATGTGATAATAGAGGCAGACCTTTTTGGGGATATTCTTACATTTCCGAAGAGGGTAGAGCTTATCTAAGAGATTCTTCGTTTGTGACGCTGCTCCCGCGTTTGGATAAGGGCCATAATATTTCCCCCCATCCTTCATGATTTGCCTCGTGACTTCAAGTCTAGGATGGACTTCATTCGTTATCTTAATATATGGATAAGATTTATCATCTTTGAGCATGACATTGTAACGCGGATAATGCTCTTTAATTAGATTACACTCTAATAATAGAGCCTCAGCATTACTTCTTGTCACTATATATTCAAAATCAACAATATCCTGTACTAATAGCTGTGTTTTACCATCATGACTACCCGTGAAATAGGATTTCACTCTATTTTTTAATACCTTAGCTTTTCCTACATAAATAATTTGGCCCTCTTCATTTTTCATTAAATAACAACCTGGCTTATCCGGAAGAAGGGCAAGCTTTTCTTTTAAATGGGACATCTAGATTCACCCTTACATAATTAAATCGCCTTTCTTTTATCTTAACATGTTCCACCCTTTTTTTTCGTTAGAAAAAGCTAACCAGCAAAGAGATATAAAGACATAAATAAAGAAAGACGCCTACATCTAGGCGTCTAGTTCTTCTTATAAATGTTTATTCAGATGTCCCATTAATGCATCTTTAGGTTGGAATCCGACTAACTTATCGACAACATTCCCATCCTTAAATACAAGTAAAGTAGGGATACTCATCACACCAAAACGACTTGCTGTATCAGGATTTTCATCAACATTAACTTTAGCAATTTTCATTTTATTTCCGATTTCCCCGTCGATTTCTTCTAAGAGAGGTGCAATCATTTTGCAAGGTCCACACCATGGAGCCCAAAAATCAACTAAGACAGTTCCACCTTGTTCAACCTGACTGGTGAAATCTTGATCAGTTACACTAACGATAGCCATTAATTAACTTCCTCCTTCACTCCAATTTAACTTGGCAAAAGTAAGTATATCATTTTAAGAAAAAATATCCAATATGTTAATACTTGAATTACAGCTATTAATATGTGAATGAGAGGATATTCTTATTACAGGTTGTCTAAATAAAGCCAATACAATAGGCTAAGGAGGGATTTCCCCCCTTAGCCTATTATTTATTTAAAACCTTTTTCAATTCTTCTGTTAACATCGGAACAACATCGAACAAATCGCCTACGATCCCATAATCAGCTACGCTAAAGATCGGTGCTTCTGGGTCCTTGTTAATAGCAACAATAACCTTTGAACTCGACATTCCAGCCAAATGCTGTATGGCCCCGGAAATTCCACACGCAATATAGAGGTCTGGGGTAACTACCTTACCTGTTTGACCAATTTGTAAGGAGTAATCACAGTATTCCGCGTCACAAGCTCCACGTGATGCTCCTACAGCTCCACCTAGAGTATCTGCTAATTCCTGAAGAGGATTAAACCCTTCTTTACTCTTCACACCACGACCACCAGAAACAACAACCTTCGCTTCTGATAAATCGACACCACCCACAGCTTTTCTAGCTACTTCTTTCACGATAGCTCGAAGATCCTTGATCTCAACAGTAGCGTCCACACGGCTTGCTGTCCTAGAAGCATCTGCAGCGAGTGGTGATATATTATTTGGACGAATCGTTGCAAATACGGCTCCATCCGTTACTTTTTTCTTCTGAATAGCCTTCCCAGAATAAATAGGACGAGTTAGAATCACTTCCCCATCAACTACCGCAAGATCTGTTACGTCAGACACTAAACCCAGTCCACGCTTAGCGGCAACACGAGGTGCTAAATCCTTCCCAATCGCTGTGTGTCCAAAGAAAATAGCATCAGGTTGAACTTGGTCAAGAATTTGCACGAAAGCTTGTGTATAGGCGTCGTTAGTATACTGTGCAAGTTGGTCATGGGTCGCAACAACCACTTCATCTGCACCATATTGACCTAACTCGCTAACAAGTCGGCCATCTCCATTTCCTAGAAGAGTTGCAACTACTTGCCCACCTTCAGCTACCTTCTTAGCTGCTGCAATCGCTTCAAAGGACACATTACGCAAATTTCCATCACGGACTTCAGCTAATACAAGAACTTTTCTGCTCATATACTTATCTCTCCCCCTGTTCCCTAAATGACCTTTGCTTCGTTATGAAGAAGTCCAACAAGTTCCTTAACCTGGTCACCAAGATCACCAGTCAGAACTCGTCCCGCTTCCTTCTTAGGTGGTAAATATTGCTCAACTACTTGTGTTTTAGAAGGAATTTCTGCTGGATTTAATCCTAAATCTGATGCACTAAGTCTCTCCATTGGTTTCTTCTTTGCTTTCATAATGCCTGGAAGGGAAGGATAACGTGGTTCATTCAACCCTTGTTGAGCAGTTAGTAGAACAGGAAGGCTAACCTCTAGGGTCTCAGAATCTCCCTCAACATCACGAACAACCGTTGCTTTACCACCTTCAATGGATAGCTTCGTGATCGTAGCCACGTGTGGAATCCCTAGTTCTTCAGCAAGACGTGGGCCACCTTGTCCTGCACCATTATCCACAGACATATTTCCTGCAAGGATAACATCAAATGAACGATCTTTAATCACAGCTGCAAGTACTTTCGCCAATTGATATTCATCACCAAATAGTGCTTCATCATCAACAATAACTGCCTTATCAGCCCCCATGGCAAGCGCAGTGCGTAGTGCATTCTCCGCACGAGTGGGTCCTACTGTGATTACAGTCACCTCTCCACCAAAATCATCGCGAAGCTTGATCGCTTCCTCTACTGCAAACTCATCATAAGGATTAATAATAAATTCAACCCCATCTTCAACAACCTGTCCATTTTGGATCGCTACCTTCTCTTCTGTATCGAAGGTTTGCTTCATCACCACAAGAATGTTCATGAACTTGCCTCCTAAGAAATCTATTATAAAAAAATTTTATGAGTATGGTACTCCTCAGTGGGTGCTTATTGATCTTTGAACTGGGCTTTTCTCTTTTCAAGGAATGCTTGAACCCCTTCTTTTGCATCCTCTGACAAAAATATCTGTCCAAATAACTCTGCTTCTAATGCAAGACCTTCTTCTAGAGATGTCTCCACGCCTGCATTTACTGCCCTTAATGCTGAGGCCAAAGCCACTGCGCTTTTTTCTGAAGCAAGCGATTGGGCTAAGCTACCAACTTCTTCATTTAATTTCTCTAGCGGAACAACGATATTGACGATGCCAAGTCTTTGGGCCTCTTTACCATCTATGAATTTACTTGTTAGTATAAGTTCTAGTGCTTTGGACTTGTTTGTTAATCTTGCTAATCTCTGTGTTCCACCGAAGCCCGGAATAAGTCCTAGCTTTAGCTCAGGAAGACCTAGTGTAGCCTGCTCAGAAGCAATACGAATATGGCATCCTAATGCAAGTTCAAAACCGCCACCAAGGCAAGCACCATTGATGGAAGCGATGATGGGTTTAGGAAACTGCTCCATTCGATCAAACACACGTTGACCAACCTTGGCCAACTCTTGTGCCGCAGCTGCATTCCCAAATACCGAACTGAATTCCTTAATATCAGCCCCTGCTACAAAATACTTACCTTCCCCAGTAACAACTAATACCTTAATCTCTTTTTCAGCTTCCACATAATCCAAACATTCGTTTAGACCAGATAGTGTGGCTGCATTTAGTGCATTGGCAGGCGGATGATTAATACTTATGTATCCAACCCGATTCTCTACTCTTAATTGGACATTCGTGAATTCCATACGTTACCCTCCCCATTCATTTCTATGTACAAGAAATAAAAAATAGAGCTGTATGTAGATTCTGGGATGATCTAATTTTATGATTTTAGTCCATTCACAAGAAGTTTATGAATGGGTTCTGCTAATGCCATTAAGTCATATTTGCGGTCATTCATGATCCAAGAAGTGACTGCCTCATCCAATGTTCCAAATACCATCCTACGAATGATAAACAACTCAATATCCTGACGAAAAATATTCTCTGCCCTGCCAATTTCCATCACTTCATCAATAAGCCTTAAGTAATTCTTAATCGATTGGCGAACCCCTTGTCTGATTCGAGGATTAGATTGCCTAAGCTCAACCTGCGTCACATAAGCAAAATCAACATTCGTACTTAAGTGATGGAAGTGATTCTTAATAAGAGAAAACAACTTATCACTCGCTGTGTCAGCCTGCTCGATTGATTCCTTGGTCGTTCGAATGAATTTCCCCATCTTCTCATGGAATAAGGAGATCAGAATATCCTCCTTACTGTCAAAATATAAATAGATCGTTCCATCCGCAACATTTGCTTCCTTGGCAATTTTTGAAACCTGGGCATTGTGATAACCATATTCGGCAATAACCTTCACTGCAGCATCAATAATGGTTTGATATTTTTCACCCGTTTTTTTTGCCATCCTATTCCCTCTTATCTTTTATTCAATGAATGACTATTCATTCAAGAATAGTTTATCAACTGTCTGATTGTTTTGTCAACATAGAAAAATAGAACCCTTACATGATTAGGGTCCTAATTTACTCATTCATTTCACCTTCTATTAATATTCTCTTAAGGACTTTCCCAACAAAAGTTTTTGGGAATTCTTTCCGATACTCATAGAGCCTTGGAACCTTATAAGAAGCTAATCGTTCTCTACAAAATTGATTTAGTTCCTCCTGAGTTACTTGCATTCCTTCCTTTACCACAATAAATGCTTTAACCGTTTCTCCTCGATAAGGATCAGGTACCCCTACCACAGCAGCCTCCGCAACAGCATCATGTTCATACAGTACTTCTTCGATTTCACGCGGATAAATATTGTACCCACCTGCAATAATCACATCTTTCTTTCGATCTACAATATAAAAAAAACCCTCCTCATCCATATAGGCTAGATCTCCTGTACGTAACCATCCATCTTGCAAAACCTCGTCCGTATCACTTGGCCTATTCCAATAACCTTTCATTACCTGAGGCCCTTTAATCATTAATTCTCCAATTTGATGGGGAGCTAATTCCATTCCACTCTCTGGATGTACAATTTTAGCGTCTGTATCTGGCCAAGGTAAACCAATACTTCCATTCTTTCTTCTCCCCCAGATCGGATTGGCATGAGTAACCGGGGAGCATTCCGTGAGCCCATATCCTTCTACTAATTTTCCCCCTGTAAACAACTCGAATTTCTCTTGAATCTCAACAGGGAGAGGAGCAGAACCGCTAATACATGCTTCAATAGAAGAAAGATCATATTTTTTAAGGCTGGTGTGGTTTACGATCCCAATATACATGGTAGGTGCCCCTGGAAAAATGGTTGGCTTTTCTTTTTGGATCGTCTCAAACAGCTGGTTCACATCAAATTTTGGGAGGATGATCAAAGTCCCTGCTAAGTGTATTGACAGATTCATGGCAACTGTCATTCCATACACATGAAAAAAAGGAATAACCGCTAGAAATCTTTCACTTCCTACCTTTGTCTTATAGAACCATGCATGGCACTGGCAAACATTAGCTACTAGATTAGCATGTGTAAGCATAACCCCCTTAGCAGTCCCTGTTGTTCCACCTGTGTATTGCAGTAATGCAAGATCCTTGTCTGGGTTTATTTCTTCTTGCTCAGCACAAGCTTGCGTTGAACGAATAAAATCTTCCCAATTGTGAAATTCCCCTTCCAGTTTAGGTTGATTTTTTTGCTTAACAGCAAAAGGATAGATTAGCTTCTTAGCCCAAGGAAAATAATCCTGAATGCGTGTTACAATAATATGATTGATTTCTGTTTCTTTCTTCGCATTTACAACTCGTGTATAAACCATATCAAGACAAATGACAACTTTAGCACCTGAATCTCTTAATTGATACACGAGTTCTCTTTCCATATAGAGAGGATTAGTTTGTACCACTATGCCACCGATATAGAGAATCCCATAATAGCTAATGACTGCTTGTGGACAATTAGGTAGCATGATCGCAATACGATCACCCTTTCGTATGCCCAGTTCCCTTAGTGCACCCGCAAAACATCGAATATGTTTCCATAACTCAGAATAACAAATGGATTTACCCATAAACCGAATGGCGATTGAATTCGGAAATTCTTCAGCCGCCTTCTGTAAAAATTGAGTCAATGCCATTCGTGGATATGATAAGGTTGCTGGGGTCTCTTGGGGATAATGGGCTAACCATCGCTTCCGGTCCATAAAAACCCTCCTATATAAAAAAGCACTACTTATTCCTATGTGAATGTGGATTGTACACATTCCTAAGGAAACGTAGTGCTTTACCATACTAACTTCTAGTAGGATCTTCAGGATTTAAGATCGCTGGACGAACATTCTTTGCCGGAATGGGCGAACGGATCAATACATCCATAAGTGCCCGATAGTTAAACGGGATAAACGGCCATAGATAGGGTGTATTAAGTGATCTAGTAAATAACAAAAGAATAAACCAAGCAGCCGTAGCAATGATAAAACCAATGGTGTGAAAGAAGCCAACCGCGAGTACCAACGATATTCGAACAATTCTTGTTGCTAGGCTGAATTCATAGCTTGGAGTGGCGAAGGTTCCAATCGCAGCAAATGCTAAATATAAAATCACCTCATTGCTGAATAATCCTACTTCTACAGCTACTTGACCAATCATAAGAGCTGCAACAAGCCCAAGAGCAGTAGCAAGTGAATTCGGTGTATGTATGGCTGCCATTCTAAGAATATCAATACCGACCTCAGCAATGAGAATTTGAGCAAGTAATGGTACATGGCCTTTATGCTCGGGCCCAATATAGGCTAGCTTTGGTGGAAGTAAATGTGGTTCAAATGTCACCAATAACCATAAAGGCAATAAAAAGACAGAGGCCAGCATAGCCGCAAAACGTACCCACCTTAGATAGGCACCCACAATTGGCTTTTGGCGATACTCCTCAGCATGTTGAACATGGTGAAATAGCGTAGCTGGGGTAATCATGACACTAGGAGAAGTATCGGTATATAGGAGTACATGACCTTCCAATAGATGGATGGCTGCAACATCTGGTCTTTCCGTATAACGAAC
The DNA here is from genome assembly GCA_035254305.1 of Bacillota bacterium. Classification (GTDB taxonomy): domain Bacteria; phylum Bacillota; class Bacilli; order Aneurinibacillales; family RAOX-1; genus DATFAS01. The sequence continues at coordinate 28,569 of DATFAS010000019.1, read as the reverse complement.
AAGTGGAAATGGATTCCAATGGTTGCCAAGAATAAATTCCTCAATAGTTTTCTCTGCCATAGGAAGTCCATCAATATCAATCTTCTTTACTCGTTCTCGAATTTCATTTACAAGACCCTCATCAGCCACATCCTCTAAATAACTAATCACGACATCCGTTTTTGATCTTTTTCCGATCTGAATAGGTTCCATTCTTAAGGATGGATCCCGTAATCTTCGCCTTGTAAGTGCCGTGTTGAAGGTAATCGTCTCTGTGAAACCATCCCTTGGTCCTCGGACTACCCGTTCAATATCCGGTTCATCTGGTCCTCTTGCTGGATATGTTCTTGCATCGATCATTAAAGCTTCATCTTGTCCTTCAATGACCAATACTAGAGGCCCTGAGAGAACAGAGTGTATGATCACATCCATCTTATTCACTTTGCTTACTTCTAAATAACCGATATGCTTCTTAAGTAACACCTCTACCGAATTCGAAGTAAGGTCTTCCCACTCCAAATTAGCAAGATGAATGGTAATTATGTTCATCACATCATCTTTTGCCAAGCCATCTACAAAAAATAGCCCAAACTTTCTCCCTGCAAAGAAAAGTTCTCTATGGATAACATCAAAGCTCTTACCAATACCTAAGGCATCTCTTAGAAACTCAATGTTTTCTTCGAAATTCGTCGTAAGCAACTGTTTTTCCTGTGCTTTATATCGATCTGGATTACGCAACCAGTCACCCCCCTCTACAGAAATAACAATACTCTCCATTTATTTCCACTTTATGTATAAATTAAAACAAAAAACAGCCTAAGTAGGCTGTTTAGCTAGAAGTTTGATCCGATTGTATAGTTCCAGACAACGTCTGCTTCACAATGGTTTTAATTCTTTCCCTCTCTTGGTCATCAACAACATAAAACCACATATTATACCCATGTGCTCTCATTCTTTTATTAATCCCTTTAATCTCAGCAGATGCTATATTAGAGGACTGAAAATTGCGAAAGGTAATCGCAAGTTTTCGGATTTCATCCTCTCTTAAATCCGTTTTCACATGTTCGCGAAGAATATCCATCATCGTAAATAGTTTAAAATAAGTGGTTAAATTACTTGCCTTCTCTGAAACCTTCCTTAAGACTTCCTGCTGTCTTTGCATTCGATCAAAATCACTGGCAGCAGATCCAATATCACTTTTCCGGAATCTCGCATAATCTAAAGTATTTTTTCCATCAAGCACCTGCAATCCAGGTTGGATATCTATTCTAGTTCCATCCATTGGATCATGATACTTCATTCGACGTTTTACGTTAACCTCAACGCCCCCTAATGCATCCACAATTTTCGTAAATCCTTCGAAATCAACTGTTATATAATGGTCCACATGTATACCAAAAAACTTCTCCATTGTTTCCTTTGTTAGCGAGGGGCCCCCATAAAACATAGAATGATTAAATTTATCTGATCCATGGCCTGGAATCTCCGCCAAAGTATCACGAGGAATCGAAACAAGTGAAACTTTATTTGTATTTGGATTTACCGAAGCAAGCATAATCGTATCTGACCTGGATTTTTGTTCACCCTGTCTTGAATCTACCCCTAGCAAGAGGAGATTAAAGGGCTCTAGTGGTTTTTCTTTCTTTATCTCAACTTCATTTATTTTGTTTGAAGATTGGGTCCCAACAATTTCAGCATATTTCTTTATTTCTAAAGGTTGATACCACTGATCTACCATATTCCTATATTTATAATAGCCGAATCCAGACGCCCCAATTCCTCCTAGAATGAAAATAAGCATCGTGAAAAGGAATGCTTTGCGCATTTTAAATCCCCCTTTCCCCTCACCATAGCTTATTATCCACCCAATGAATAACCAATATGCATAATTCTGTCGGCTAGCTTCTATTTTTGTCATATAGACACTAGTTTTGTTGACAGGGCAGGAAAAGCTCTCTATAACAAAGAAATCCCCCTTACAAAACCTTTGTAAGGAGGACTGATCAAATGAAATCGATCCAAGAAGTGAATATGGATTTACTTCATATGTTATTTGAATGGAAAAGAAAGGAGGGGAACATGATTCGCTTTTCCATCGAGATGGTTCAAAATCGATGGATTCTCTCCTTTTTTTCTATTGACTTTTTAGAAAAAGATAAGCATATTTTTGCCTCATTCGTTGGTAAAACACATGATGAGCTAAAACACTGGGCACTTGACCGGCTCGTCGAATATAAAATGTCTGAAAAAAATTTAGTTATTTAGTAAATCCATGACTCTCTTAGCAGGTAGAAGCGCCTTTTCCCTTAAGGTCTTAGCTCTATCAAGCATCTCATGCTTCTGTTCCAATGCATTCGACACAGCATCCTGCATAGTTAAAATGGATAATTTCCCGGAAAAACCTGCTGGTTGTAATCCTAATTGCTGTAAAAAAGAATCAATCTTCGGATCGTAGGAAATACCAATGCAAGGAATATTTCTTGCAGCAGCAAATATAAGAGCATGTAATCTCATACCAACCATAGCCTTCCCACTGGACACGATATCCATCAGCTCAGAAGGATGGTAATTCCGCTGGAGAAGCTGGGCACTCTTTTTCATTAAAGAAATAACCTCGATCGATGCTTCTAAATCATCGGGATAATGGAACGGTAAGAATAGCACCTCTTCTCCTTGTTCAATTAGCCAGTCACCCAATTCAGCTAATATCTGAAAATCTCCTGTACCTTCCTTCCATCTTCGCACGGAAAAAAGGATAGGCGGTTTTCCAACAGTAATCCCCTCAGCAGCAAGGAGTTCTAACCCCTTTTGCTTACCCTCAGATGGGAGAAGAAAAACAGGATCGACAACTTCGTCAATCTTTCCCGGAGGAACGTTCCAATTGATCAGTAGTTGCTTAGAATCCTGATCACGGACAGATACATAATCTAGTTTCTTAAATAAGCGACCTATCCAACGCTTAAAAAACGGGCGGTCTACAGGTCCTATTCCTTGAGCAAAAATCGCTACAGGAACCTTAAGCATTCTCGCCATATGAATCATGGTTAAATAGTAAGGAATCGTTAAGTTTCCTGTCTTATCTTGAAGCAGACTTCCCCCACCGCTAATAAATAGATCTACTTTCTTTAATTGACGATAAATCTGCTTTAAGTCCATACGGGGTATCGCTTCAACTTGATATTTCTCTCTCGTCTTTTCCGGATTACCAGATAGCACAACAAATTCGAGGGATGGATCCATTCCACGGAGGGTTTGAATAATCGCCGAACAAATCGCTTCATCCCCTGCATTATCAAACCCAAAGTATCCCGACATCATGATTCGTTTACTACCCATTGTTGTTAGCTCCTCTATGCTTTTTAAAGAAAGCTATAAGCCATTCCCAAATAAAAATTAGCACAACTCCAACGATTAAACCAATGATAATACCATTAATCGTTCTCTCAATGGAAATCAATAGAGGCGTATGAATATGTGTAAAGGTACTAACTAATGACATCTGGCCAATTACCCCAATAATAAATAACCAAATCCCTTTACGATATTTAATCATTAGATAACTAGCTAATAAGAAGAATGGATGTCCAAGGAAAATTTCTTTTGTTCTTGGACGAACACCTAATACGTCGTTTAGTATTTGACGGAACTTTAACTCAAATGGTAATGTGGTTGCCTCATTACCCGAACGAGACAAAAAGTAACCTAAGGCAACTACAGCAATAGCAGTAATGACAATGTGCTTAACATAGATGGGGTGATTAAGAATTTTCACTGGATAATCCCAGAAATTCTGCCCCTGTAATCTTGTCCGAACCCAATAAAGAATCACAAGAAGAATCGGAACAAAATACAATGCCTTAACCCCTCTAAATTGCTCTAAATATTGTACAAAGAGCATATCATTTAGCAGAGAAACCACCACAACGGCTCCATACAAACTAGCTACAGAAGCAAATAGAAAGGTTAGAATAGTCCACAATAGTTTTCCTCTTCCACCTTTATCCACCCGACTTACCCAATCCATCACGAGCATGGTGGAATAGGTAGGAGCTATAATCGCCCCCATCAAAGCCAACATTTCAAAAGCTAACACCTCCTGGTGCAAAAATTCCCCTGCTAAATAGAAAAGGAGTCCAAGAGGAATGGGTAGGTAACGCAATGGACGATAGAATTTCTCTAAACACAAACTAGCTAATGACAACATTCCAAGAATAAGAAGAGCATTCTCCCAGCCATGTTCCTTGGCATTTGGGAGAGCAAATGGTCGTGTTTCCTTAAATACATATCCAGCTCGATTAATATCTTCTTCAGTCATCTGCAGGATGGATACGGTCTTATCCAATATATCTCTCGACGATACTTGATCACTATTCGTAAGAGGCAGATGGACATAGATCATCCTTACGTCCCTTTCTCTAATTCCTAATGAGAAAACATCTGCAGTCGTTGTGGGAGGATCTGTTGTCACTTTTGCTGATGCAACACTTAACACACGGAACGTGTGAAAATCATTTAACCGACCTAATTTTTTATATCCATTTTGATCAAAAAAATCAACGAGGCCGAAGGAAATGTGATCCTGTTTCATCCACTCCGCAACTTCCTCCATATGATCTGGAAATCCTAGTACATTTTTCCCTTCAAAAACTACCTTATTGATACCAAGTTCCTTCATTCTGGCAAACTGCCAATTGAAGAATTCTTCATCCCATGGGTGATCAGAATTAATTCGGACAATAGAATGAAGGCGATACTTATGCTGCATCTGATTAATGAGATTAAAATCAGGACCTAGGAAAATACTATCATACACGTTCGTCATTGGGTTGCTGATTATGAAAGCTTGCTTTCCATTCCATATTGTCGTTGTTAACGTATTACGAAATGTATTCTTAAGCATCTGCCCATAATAGTCCTGTTCTTCTTTGGTCAATTTATCATTCAAAGTGACTAGAGTTTGATCGAAGGGAAGGTTTCCTCCTCTGCGAATCATGTCATCAGAAGTACTATATGCTGATACAATACCTCTTGTAGCCAGGTCCTTTAGGGTTTGTTCATAGAAGGCAATGGTAGTAATCCCATTGTTTTTTAATAAATCTACAATTTCCTTTTCAGTAAAGGAATTATATACCTTTGAAGAAACTTTCAACAAATCTGCATAGTCAACAACTGCTTCCACAGCCCGCGTAGATGTCTCTGCACGGTAACGATCTCGGACTAATGGAAGTGCCGCTACAAGAGATATTACAACAAAGATCCATAAAATTTTTCTAATCATGGGGTTGTACCTTTCACTTTATCAATTTGATCTAGATGCTGCAAAACTGAAGATAGAATAGAATATCCTTCTGCTGTAGACAATTCCTTGTTCTCATTTAGCCTATCTACGATGGTTTGATCTAAGATTCCCTTCTGTTTGATCACAGTCCAAGGTTGATCTGATTTAGGATAGCCAAATGTATGAAGAATGAAGGTTGCGGCTTGATCTCTTGTTAGTGGTGTTTCCTTAGCCATATAACGAACCTGTGTCAAGCGTTCCTTCACTTGAGTATACACATGAGAATCCACCCGATCTAAACCATTTGCTAAGATATTTACAAATGCCATGTCCTTCATTGGCTGATCAACGGCAAAACGATTTTCATGCCCTCCGACAATTAAACCATAGGTAAGAAGCTCTTTAATCGCAGGATAATACCATTCTCCTTCATACGGGAACTTAATCTCATAGTGGTAAAGCAAGGCCCCTTGGTCTTTTAATTTCCCCTGAAGAGCTTCAATTAGCGATTTATCCTTAGACATCTCCCGGAAATCGATATTGTTCTGAATAGATAAAGCGGATGCCGCACCAGCTGCCTGTGCTGTGGTCATCCCAGTGGGAATAATCCTTGCACTACCGGCTGCAAGGGATGCATAGCCAGATGCCTTACTAGCTACTAGCAAGTGTCCTACATGTAAGGGGACAAGTGAACGGAAAGGAATCGCATATTGGGTTGGATCTGTCATAATAAACCCTGTATTATCCGCAGATGTAGCTTGGATATCGCACGGATAAGCCCCAAATCCAATACTATCCCATTGGTCTTTATTCTCCCAAACATCGGTTATAGGAAGCTGATATTCCGCCTTGATGTGACGAGTTTCACGAACATATAACTCAGAAGGAATCGACGCTATTTCCGCATTCTTAAATCCTGGGAATTCTTTTCGTAAGAACTCTAGAATATTTTTGGTTTCCTTTTCTCCCTTTTGTCTAGCCGTTTCTAGTGAGGAGGGATCAAGCCCATTGACATTAAAAATTTGTAAGGCATTAATATACACTGAGTTATCAGACTGCCTAGCAATGTTTAATCCTCTAAGGCGAACGTCTGGCTGAGAGGGTTTATAAGCTTTTCGAATATCCCCAAATCCCCAAGCAGCAGTCGGTGTAATTCCAGCTACACCAAATTTTTTGGTAAGAGCAGCCTCAACAACACCATCCCATTCTACATTCTTAAAGTGAAGCATAAGTGTAGAAGACATTTTTTGGTTGGTTAAACCAATGTCTTCATTCCCAATAAAGTAAGGAACACCTGCTATTTCAGCAAGATCTGCATCCTGTGTGGAATCAATAAAACGCTTCGCGTAGTAAGTATGCTCACCCGATTCATCCTTAACAACAATTCCATTCAGATTCAAATCCGTGCTTAGAAGTGGTTTTACCACGGTGGAATTAAGTGACAACGTAATATTAGGCTCTTTCTGGACTAATCCCATGAAGGCATTCTTAGCTGTTTCAATATCTACTGTTACTTGATCGCCAACCATCTTATGCCACTCTTCGAAAATTCCAGCATTGGCAATTTGCCCGTTCTTATCTCGGTCATAATCTAGATAGTTAAGCATTCCATATGTAATAAGGCCGCCTAGGCCATCACGTTTTTCGACTAATAAAGTCTTGGCCCCGTTCCGGGCAGCTGACACGGCTGCTGCTACTCCTTCTGGTTCCCCACCAACAACAATGACATCAAATTGATTATCTTTGATTTCTTTCGTATAGGGCTGAACCGAAATAGCTAAATTCTTAAGCCGGTGCATAGTTACCCATTCAAAGCTTTTCCACCATCCAAAAATGACGATGGGGACTATTAGAATCACTCCAAGAAGCCAAATAAACCATTTCCTTTTCATTGAAGATTCCCTCTACCTTTCAAGTATTCCTATCGTTTAAGGCCCCTGGGGAGCAAGGTAAAAAATTCCTAATGCATCTGCTACAGGGTGTTCTTCATCTACTGAACCATCATTTACTCTTGTAAGCTGAAGATTTCCAGGTTGCCGAACTACTAAAGAAGTGGAACTTCCACCATCTAAATTAACACCATGATAGGCTCCTAAATTTATTAGGATATTAGCAAGCTCTGGTAATGTCACACCTGGATTGCGGTTTGAACGATCAACCGAAACTAAATACATCCTTGTACCACTTCTATCGATTCCAATGGCTGAGCGAGAATGTTTTCCCGTTAAATCAGAATCACTGGGAAACGTTAGAACTGGCACACCTTTTTCGACAAGTGAATAGTTTACGCCAATCGCTTGCATGATCTCTAGCTGACCAGGTGTCATCTGGTAACTAACTTCAACCTTGTCTCCTCGCTTAAAATTATTCTTTAAGAACTGAGAAGCAGAACCATTAGCGAATAGGACATACCCATTTTGCGGAATGGGCTTCGGTCCTAAGGATGTACGGATGTCCGTTACCATATTATCTTTTACTTCCACTTCCAATATATCCTCATAACCCTCTAGCGATCCTCGGCTAATCGGACTCCAATCTCGGGTAAAAAGATGAATGTTATCAGAATAGTTGCTTGCCAGTGATCCTGGGGCAAAGTATTCTGTTTTATTTAAGCCTTCTAACGGAAATGTTTTGCCATTGGGTGCTTTAATTTGGCCCCTAAATCCAAACGACCCAATAACAGCCTGCCCACCCTTCGTAAAGGCCAATGTCTTCCAGCCTGGAACCTTTGCTGGATTTGATAGGATTTTCCCATCTTTAATAATCGTTCCTAAGGTTCCACCTTCATTATCCGTACGAAAAAAGCTGGAATTGATCGCAGCTACAGCTCCACTCTGGCTTACCATCGTTGTTACCTTTGCCTTACTGCCAATTTGACCATTATTACCGTAAATCGGTTTTACTTTTATGTTGGGATTTGATAAATCAACTTCAACTACTCGGAAAATAACTCGTGTATTTTCCATTGCTTCGCTATATTCCTTATACGTAATACCTGGTGCAATACTTCTCACTGATTGTTCTTTAATCGGACCTTGTGATACGGCTGCAGCTACTAATGTACTTGTTTGCAAAATAAGCAAACAGGATAGGACTGTAGTCCAGATGCGCCTTCGCCTATCTTCTTTTTGCATGGTTTCTCACCCTTGCCTGTTGACCTAAGTATTGAACATCCAATATAGCATACCACCAACCATGAATAGAACTGAAATAATACCAAGGATAATAGATAACCGTATAAGCATGCTTGCGCCTCCGAGTGTAAATTCCTCAAGAATTATACACTATTCGACTGCATTCATCCATTATGTTTTTAAAACATCACTTCTGTTCATTATATCTTTTTTTATATGAGAAATAAAAAAAGCAGCCATCCAATGGACGACTGCTAAAAACTCTCAACCTAACAATTAGGTTGTTACATACATATTAACGATTTATTAGCCCTTTTGTAAACAAAGAAATATTGCCATCAAATTAAAATTTATACTATACTGGCGCCAATCACATAGGAAATCCCAATTGAAATCGTCATCGATAGTAGCCCAACCGCCTTATTATCCTTGGCAATCTCCTCATCGATTCGGAACTTTGGGGTCATAAATTCAAATATAAAATAGGCAACCAATAGCAATAAAAAACCAAAAGCCCCTCGCAAAATGGCATGACCAATCGTTTCATTATGCTCAATCGCAAAACGAAAAATATTTGAAATCCCAAATATTTTCCCCCCTAGGGCCATGGCAACCGATAAGTTCCCCTTTTTTATTTCTTCCCAATCATCATATCGAGTGACTAACTCAAATATCCAAAGAAAAACAATAATAGCAAGAACAGTTTCGGCAAAATATGCCGTTGTTAGCATATATGGATTTTTCAACAACCCCGACACTTAGAATTTGTCCCCTTCCCCAAGTGATCCATAGCTCTTATTTTAGTTCCACTATGGTTGCTCCCAAACCACCTTCACCCTGCCCTCCAAAACGGAAAGATTGCACACTGCGGTGTTTTTTAAGAAAATTATGGACACCTACTCTAAGGGCTCCCGTTCCCTTTCCATGAATTAGAGCTACCTGATGAAGATTAGACATCACAGCATCATCCAAATATTTATCTATTGCTAAGATTGCATCGTCGATGGTATACCCACGCAAATCAAGCTCTGGTCGAACAGTATCACGGCTTAAGCGAACTCGGGTATAGGTTACAACTTCTTTCTTTTTAGTAGGTTTGATTAATTCCAGATCCTCAGCTTTCATATTCATCTTCATAATTCCCATTTGAATTTGAAATTCCTGATTCCCAAGATCTGCAATGACCTCCCCCTTCTGTCCTAAAGAAGGAACTCTTACCTCATCACCAATTCTAAATCCAGTTCTCACACCACTTTTTTTCTTTTGCTCTTTAACAAAAGTCGGAACACTCTCGTCTAAGCGTTTCTTTGCCTCTATTAACTTATGTTCCTTAATTCCAACCTGCTCTTCCTGGGCCAATCTGCGAAGCTGTGAAATAATTTCCTCTGCTTCTTTCCTTGCTTGTGCCACAGATCGCCTAGCCTCATGTTCTGCTTTAACTAGAAGTTCATTTTTTTCCTCAACAAACTTAGCCCTTTCTTTCTCTAATTCAAACCGAATCGCTTCCGCTTCAGTCGTTAGCTCCTCTGCACGCTTACGATCCTGTTCTGCTTTAAGGCGATCGTCTGCAAGGGAAGCAATCATGGTTTCAATTTTAATATCCTCATGACTTACTTGCTCTTTAGCAACCTCAATGATCTCTTCTGACAAGCCAAGTCGCCCGGCAATTGCAAAAGCATTACTTCTTCCAGGAACTCCTATAAGGAGTCGATACGTTGGTCGAAGAGTCTCTACATCAAATTCAACACTAGCATTCAGGACATTCTTAGAATTATAGGCGAAAGCCTTCAACTCACTATAATGTGTCGTTGCTACTACTCTAGCCCCACGTTGATACATTTTATCCAAGATGGCAATGGCTAAGGCTGCACCCTCCGTTGGGTCGGTTCCAGCTCCAAGTTCATCTAATAGAATAAGGCTATTTCCATCCATTTCGTTCAGAATCCGTACGATATTTGTCATGTGTCCTGAAAAAGTACTTAGGTTCTGTTCGATGCTTTGTTCATCACCAATATCAGCATATATGCCAGAAAAAATAGCCATCTCACATTCTTCATCTGCAGGAATATGAAGCCCCGAAGCTGCCATCAACGCATGTAGACCAATGGTCTTGAGAGTTACCGTTTTTCCTCCTGTGTTAGGTCCTGTGATAATTAGCGATGTATATTCTTTTCCCATTTCAAGCTCAATTGGTACCACTTCTTTAATGGGAATGAGAGGATGCCTTGCTCTCCTAAGCTTAATGTAGCCTTTAGAGTTGAGTTTTGGTTGGGTGGCACGGATACTATGTGCATAGGCAGCTTTTGCAAAAATAAAATCAAGCTCAGCCAGGATGGATACATTTTCCTTTATGAATTCGAAATGCTCTGCGACCATTCCCGAAAGACGTTGTAGAATTCTCTCGATCTCTCTTTCTTCCTTAAATCTCCACTCACGGAGCTGGTTATTGGCTTGCACAACTGCTTCAGGTTCAATAAACAAAGTAGCTCCTGATGCAGATTGGTCATGAACCATCCCTCCGAAAACATGTCGGTATTCCTGCTTAACAGGAATAACATATCGGTCCCCCCGAACAGATACAATGTTCTCCTGAAGCATCTTCTGATACGAGCTAGATCTCATAATCTGATCTAACTTATCTTTAATTCTTCCTTCTGTCATACGGATCTGCGAACGAATCTGCCCTAAGGTAGGGCTTGCTTGGTCTACGATCTCCCCATGCTCATTAATACAAGAAGAGATCTCCTCATCAACTGCCTGTACTCTTTCAATTCCTTGAACAAGCTCCGTTAACAGAGGAATCTCATGTTCTTCCTCGATATTCTCAATAAATCGTTTCAAACGCCATCCACTGCTTAAGGTACTAGAAATATCAAGAAGTTCTAAAGCAGATAGAATTCCTCCGAGGTGTGCTTTAGAGATGGGTCTACGAATATCTCGAATCCCTCCTAAGGGAGCTGTTCCCTTTATTCGTAGAACTGTATATCCTTCAAACGTAAATTGCTGCCTTCTAGTGGCTTCCTCTACATCTGTTGTTGGAGTAAGTTCATCTATTATTTCTTTTCCTAATGAGGAAGAAGCGTAACGCATAAGTTGTTCTATTACCTTATTAAATTCCAAAGTCTGAAATGTTCGATCTCCCACTACAGATCTCCTTTCCTTCAACAATTCTGCTATATTATATCATTCTTCATCCTGATCTTGGACATGCTTTCAAATGAGAATAGTATATCCTTAATCACTCCGAGGGAAAATATATCTATGCATGAAATATTCTCTTGAATAAGAAAAAGAGACTGCACCAAACAGTCCCTTTCTCAAACCATTAATTTATTATTTTTCACCAGCTAGGGCACTTTCGGCCATTTTCACTAAGCGCTTCGTAATTTCTCCACCAACGGAACCATTACTACGGGAGGTTGCATAAGCCCCAAAATCATAAATCCCAAATTCATTGGCGATTTCATATTTAATTTCATCAATCAAGGAAGCAGACTGTGGAACAATCAATTTGTTTTGGCTGGACATAGATGTTTACCTCCTTTTAATTGGTGTATCTATAGCATACCTTGAACAGATCGGACTAATGCCCTGTAAATTGAGGTAAGCACGGATGATGATGGTCTTATAAGGACTCAAAAGGGTCTGATGGCATATTGATCTTTTGTCTAGGTAGTATTTTTACCTTTTCAGAGAGAAAGGGAGAAATTTGTAAAATATATTGAGAAATATAGGAATGATATACCGCATTTTTCCACTGTTCGCCAGGTATAGCAACAATCAAATTAATGCTTAATACGATGATAAGCAATACTTGTAAGAGGCTAAAGATTGCCCCAAGCCAACGGTTAAACATGGAGATAATTGGGAGTGAAGCAACAGAGTCCAGCAGCTTTCCCATCACTCTCCACAGAAACCTAGAAATAAAAAAAAGCAGAATAAATGCAAAAGCTGAGTAAAAAAAATGTTGAAGGGATACCATTCCTTGTAATGCCTCTAATAAAGGATTGGGGCTTTCTTTTGGGAGAGGAAATTGTTGCCTAAGGTATACGGCTGTGTTTTGAGAAAAAGAATAAGCAACAGTGAAGGAAACAAGCAGACCTAATAAACTAATGGCTTGTCCGACAAATCCACGGCGATAACCATATATTAGGCTCATTAAGAAAAGACTAATCAGCCCCATATCCACAACATTCATTCTTTCCTTTTCTCCTCTTCTTCTAGAATACTTAACAATTCTTCATATTCCTGTTTTAAACGAAAATATTCGTCCGCTATATTAATTGCAGCAAGAACAGAAATCTTCGTTGTATCTAAACGTGTATTTCCACTGGCTATTTGGCGCATTTTATCATCGACAAAATTTGCTACAGAACGAAGATAGGATGTACTTGCCTTACCAACCATTCTGTATTGTTGTCCATATATATCTACAGTGAGTTTATTTTTATCTTCTTCACGCAACTTTAACCTTCCCCTTCCACATTTTAGCTTATCCTTTCTTCGTATTATACATACTTTGCTAATTAAAGAAAACGGATAGACTTAAAGACCAAAAGAAAAACCATATTTGGTTTGATTTCCTAGGAAATCCGAACCGAATATGGTCAAAGAATTAATATGTTTTACTTGCGTAATTCAGCTTGGTATCTATTTGCTAAAGCCTCAACAATTTTCTCGTGAACAGCATTCACTTCTTTATCCGTTAAGGTTGCTTCTGGGTTACGGTAGACTAAGGAGAAAGCCATACTTTTATTATTTTGTCCAATCCTATCACCCTTATAAAGGTCAAATAATTGAACACTCTCTAATGTTTGGCCTCCTAGCTCCTTAATAGTAGCAGCCACTTCGCCTGCATCAATTTGATCATCTACTACAATACTCAAATCTCTACTACTTGCTGGATATTTAGGAAGTGGCTGGTATACAGTTTCTTCAGAAACATATCCATAAAGCTTACCTAAATCAAGATTAAATACATAGGCTTCTTTGATATCATATTTTAACTGCAATTCAGGGTGTACCTGACCAATATATCCGATCACGTCATCTCCTCTGAAGATCTCAGCAGTTCTTCCTGGGTGCATGCCCTTTAAATTTTGAACCCCACGATATCCAACAAGACCTACTCCAATATCTTCAAGTAAGGATTCAACAACACCCTTTAGAACAAAGAAATCAACCGACTCTGCTTTACTCTTCCAATGATTTTCTCCCCAATTACCACTAATTAAACCAGCTAAATGGAGGTGCTCATTTGGCAGCTTAGTAAGCTGTTCTTCCTCACTTAGGAAGACTCTCCCCATTTCAAAAATACCCACGTCATGATTCTGGCGATTATTATTATAAGCAGCTGTTTGAAGTAGATGAGGTAACAAATTAATCCTTAAATGACTACGTTCTTCACTCATTGGCATAGATAAGGGAATACCCTTCGTTTCAGAGGAAAGGGATGCAAAATCGTATAAAATAGATTCATTAGTGAAGGAATAGGTCGCAACCTCGTACAAACCTGAACGAGTTAATGTACCTCGAATTTCCCGAACCCATTTTTGGAAAGGAGTTAAGCTCCCTCTTGTTGATGCCCCTAACGGTAAGCTTGTTGGAATATGATCATATCCATGTAGCCTTGCTACTTCCTCAATCAAATCCACTTCACGGGTGATATCTTGTCTGCGCGTTGGCACACTTACATGAAGGGTATCCTGTTGTTTCTCAAATGAGAAAAACAGTCTGTTCATAATATCTTCCACCTGATTGATTGTAAGTTCGGTCCCTAGTAATCCATTGATTCTTTCTAAGCGTAAGGCGATCTCTACGGTATCTTTTGGTTCGATCTTTTCTGAAACAATCCCCTGTGATACCGTTCCACCAGCTAATTCAACCATTAACTGTGCTGCACGATCTAGTGCCTGAATGACGACCTGTGGATCCACTTCTTTCTCAAAGCGAAGACTAGCTTCTGAACGTAATCCCAATTTTTTTGCAGTTTTGCGAATAGAAGTACCAGCGAAATGTGCTGATTCTAATAAAATGGTTGACGTTTGTGAGGTAACCTCTGAGTTAGCCCCACCCATTACACCGGCAATCCCGATCGGTTTGGTTCCATCTGTAATCAACAGCATATCTGAATCAAGGGTTCTTTCCACATCATCTAATGTAGTAATCTTTTCCCCATTCTCAGCTAGACGGACAACTACAGTGCCATTACTGACAGTGGAGAAATCAAAGGCATGAAGTGGTTGCCCTAGCTCAATCATCACATAGTTCGTAATATCTACAAGATTACTTATCGGGCGAATCCCTGCTGCCATTAAGCGATTTTGCATCCATATTGGAGATGGACCTAATTTCACTTGGCTGATTAATCGCGCTGCATATTCGGTGCAATGATCAGGTGCAGCAATTTTAATTTGAACCTTACCTTCAAGGGAATCTCCACCCTCTGTTATAGATGGAGATGGCAACTCAATCTTCTTGCCTAAGATCGCAGCTACCTCATACGCTACACCCATCATACTTAAGCAATCGGAACGGTTCGGAGTAAGTCCTAGTTCTAGAATTGTATCATCTAATCCCAAATAGAAAATCGCATCCTGTCCAACCGGAGCATCAGCTGACAGAACCATGATTCCCTCTTGCTGATCTTTCGGCAGAAGCTTATCGTTCATCCCTAATTCTTTAGCAGAGCAAATCATCCCTTGTGATTCGACTCCACGCAGTTTGGCCTTCTTAATTTTCAAACCACCGGGAAGAGTAGCCCCCACAACAGAAACAACAACCTTTTGTCCGGCAGCAACATTAGGTGCTCCACAAACAATTTGAAGCTTCTCCTCACTTCCTACATCTACCTGACAAACATTCAACTTGTCAGCATCCGGATGCTTTTCTCGGGCTACGACATACCCAATAACAATTCCAGTAACTCCTTTGTTCCTAGCTTCAACGCTTTCTACTTCCACTCCACTACGAGTAAGCTTCTCGGCAAGCTCTGCTGGTGGGATATCAGCTAAATCAATATAGTCCTTCAACCAGTTGTATGAGACCTTCATTTTATGTTTTACCCCCTTACCTATGACTAAACTGTTTTAAGAATTTCAAGTCGTTATTATAAAAATGACGTATATCATCTATGCCATATTTCAGCATGGCGATCCTCTCTACACCCATCCCAAAGGCAAATCCAGTATATTTCTCTGCATCATATCCTGACATTTCAAGAACCTTTGGATGTACCATCCCTGATCCAAGGATCTCCAACCATCCAGTTCCTTTACAAACCCTACATCCCTCACCTTTACATACAGCACAGGTAACATCTACCTCAGCACTTGGCTCTGTAAATGGGAAGAAGCTTGGTCGCAGCCTAATTTGAACATCTTCACCAAACATTTCCTTAGCGAAGGAAAGAAGGATCCCTTTCAAATCACTCATGCGTACATTTTTACCAATATACAGTCCTTCGATTTGGGTAAAAACATGAGAATGTGTTGCGTCATCATCATCTCTTCGATATACCCTTCCCGGACAGATGATTTTAACTGGGACTTCTCCCTTACGTGCTTCCATTGTCCGCACCTGATTAGGGGAAGTATGGGTTCTCATAAGGAGTTCTTCTGTAATATAGAAGGTATCCTGCATATCCCGTGCTGGGTGTTCTTTAGGAAGGTTCAAGGCCTCAAAATTATAATAATCGGTCTCCATTTCGGGGCCTTCAGCGATTGTAAACCCTAATCCGACAAAAATATCTTCAATCTGCTCAATAATTTGGGTCAACGGATGCTTATTTGCTCTTAAAATTTGTTTTCCCGGAAGAGTCACATCAATTTGCTCTTTTTCTAACCGTTCCCTTATTTCTTTCGCTTCAAAATCTGCTTTCTTCGTTTCGAGCATCTGCTCAATGGCATCTCTTACTTCATTGACCAGTTGCCCAATAAGAGGTCTTTGCTCTGCTGGAAGCTTCCCCATACCCTTCAGGAGTTCAGTAAGCTCTCCTTTTTTCCCAAAATATTTGACACGAAAATCATTTAATTCTGCTAAGGATGTCAGCTGTTCTAATTGTCCCAGCGCTTGGTCCTTGAGTGAAAGTAACGTATCACGCATGTATTAAATCCTCCTTCATAAACTATGGCTAAAAATAAAAAAGCCGCCTTTCTTAAATTCCCATAAGGGACGAAAGACCGCGGTACCACCCTAATTAGAAGCCAAAAATAAGCTCCTCACTTTAATCGAATGTAACGGTTCGTAACCGGTTTCCCCCTACTCATAAGGTTCAAGGGACAGCTCTAGAGTGAATTCTATAGCTTCACTATTAAGAGGAATTCCAGTCATGTTCCTCTCTCCCTGCAGTCCTTCCTTATGCTTAGAAGGTACCTAATAGCTACACCTATGTACTAATCTCTATCATTGCCTTTACTCATATTGTCAATATATTATAAACAATCTAGGTAACCTATGCAACTATGCCTTACGCTGCCGTATTACTTCATATAGAATGATTCCTGCTGCAATAGCAGCATTCAACGATTCTGACTTACCATAAATGGGAATTTTAATTCTTGCTTCACACTGGTCCAATACTTGTCCTGATACACCATTCGCCTCATTACCAATAACAATGGCAATTGGTCCATCATAGATTGGCTGATCATAGGCTACCGAGCCTTCTAAGCTTGCAGCAATCCGTTTAAATCCCATTTCCTTTAGTTGTGGTAGCAAGCATTCTAAATCCTCTTCGACTATGGGAATATGAAATATCGAACCCATGGTTGATCGAATCACCTTTGGATTATATAAATCTACTGTTCCTCGCCCAAGAATAATCGCATCAACACCTACAGCATCAGCTGTTCGAATAATTGTTCCTAGATTTCCGGGATCTTGTAGAGCATCGAGAATAAGGATAAATGACTTATCCGTTACAATATCTTCAATGGAAGGTCTTTCGATTTGAACGATCGCACAGATTCCTTGCGGGGTCTGGGTTTCTGTTAGCTTTCTCATGACGGCATCCGTAACATAGTAAATCTGAGTTGCTCCAATTTCAAGATGATGAAGCTTATGCTCCTGACCAACTTGTATAATTAAGCAGTCTATGTTCATCTTCGCTTTCAAGGCTTCCTCAACCAAATGCTCTCCTTCAATAATATATAATCCGTCCTTCATTCGCCCCTTCTTGCTCAGCAGCCTTACCCAATTTTTCACCCTTGGATTTTGTACAGACTGAATGGTTTCCATGAGTGCTCCCTTCTATTTTGCCTTTTCTTCGAGCTTCTTAAGATCATTGTTATGACCAATCACAACAAGAATGTCTCCTGTTGTTACAACATCCTCTGCTTTAGGTGCAATATTAATCCCCTTTCCACTTTTAATGGCAACAACGTTGACACCAAATCGCGGACGGATATTAAGTTGAATGAGGTTCTTGCCAATCATCCAATCTGAAGCAACAATCTCAGCCACACTATAATCCTCTGCTAATTCAATAAAATCAAGGATATTTGGAGAAATCAAATTAAGGGCTACACGATGTCCCATATCCCTCTCAGGAAACACAACACGATCAGCCCCTACCTTGTAAAGTACCTTCCCATGTCGTTCATTCTGTGCTTTCACAACAATTTGCTTAACGCCTAATTCCTTAACAATTAATGTTGTTAAAATACTTGCTTGAATGTCTTCACCAATAGCCACAACAACAACATCCACATTCCGTAGGCCAAGCTCCTTCAAAGCCTGTTCGTCTGTCGAATCTGCTTGTACTGCATACGTCACATGCTGCATATGCTCTTGTATTCGTTCTTCACTGGAATCAACTGCCATCACATCAAAACCTTGTTCATACAAGGTCTTAGCCACACTAGAACCAAACCTTCCCATCCCGATTACCGCATATGTATTAGCCAAAAGGGGATCCTCCGTTTCTTACAGATAATATGACACATTATACCATGTTATCTTTATTTTTTATAATCGGATGAAATTGATACATACCGTAAAAAATAGAAAAAAGAATGCTATTACGGTTGGAGGTAGTCTAATGAATAGTAATCAAGTAAACCTTCGTCAAGCAGTCATGGATAATGTGCATGATTCGACACCACCAGAATTAAGGGAAACCATTATCGATGCGATTGAAAGCGGTGAGGATAAGACACTTCCAGGCCTTGGGGTTTTATTCGAAGTGTTGTGGAATGGATCCAATCCACTAAAGCAAAATGAAATCATCCAGTCTATTCATGAAGGATTAAAACGGAAATAAACCCGGCTCACAATAAGAACCGATTGCCCAGATCCTGGATTATCCCTTCATTTATTGACAGATGAATGAAGAGTGACTATAATCAAAATCAAAATTTAATTTCATAGTAAATGCGTAGAAGAGGATAAGTAGAAGAGTGCATTAACGTCAGAGAGCCGTTCCAAAGAGCTGGGAGAATGGTCGTTAAACCCCTTTGAATATCACCTCGGAGCCCTTTTTCTGAAAACTTTAGCCTACATTAAGCGATCGTAGTAAGAAACAAGCGTATGCCCACGTTACTGGGACTTAAGTATATTTTATACTTATTAAGCCTATTTTTCGTAAGAAAATAGGGAAACTGAGTGGTACCGCCGATGCTTTCAGCCTCAGTCACACGAACAATCCTGTTCGTGTGACGAGGGTTGGGAGCATTTTTTATTAAGAATATTTTAAGGGAAGAGAAGGAGATAAAATCATGACAAAGCTTTCCACCAAGGTTACGGTTGAAGATATTATTCTTGCTAATCATGTATTAAAGGACGTGGCACGTAAGACACCACTTGAAAGAAATAACATTTTGTCAGAACGGTTCGAATGTAATGTGTATTTGAAACGGGAGGATCTTCAGGTTGTACGATCATTCAAATTAAGAGGTGCCTACCATTCCATTAGTAGTTTAACGAAAGACCAGATTGAAAATGGAGTAGTTTGTGCCAGTGCAGGAAATCATGCACAAGGTGTTGCCTTTTCCTGTCATTCTTTAAAGATACAAGGGAAAATCTTTATGCCAACCACCACACCTCGGCAAAAAATTTCCCAGGTAAAATTATTTGGTGGAGAGTTTGTTGAAGTTATTTTAACAGGGGATACGTTCGATGATTCTTATGCTGAAGCAGTAAAATACTGCAATGAAAACAACATGAATTTCATTCATCCCTTTGACGACCTGTTGGTGATTGCTGGGCAAGGAACAGTTGGCTTAGAAATAATGAATGATATGACAGAAGAGGTTGATTATGTCTTTGCTGCCATCGGTGGTGGGGGGTTGATCTCAGGAATCTCTGCCTATATTAAGAGTATTAGCCCAGAAACTAAAATGATTGGAGTTGAGCCGGCTGGTGCTGCCTCAATGAAACAATCTCTTAAAGAACAAAAGGTCGTTACATTAGGTGAAATTGATAAATTCGTAGATGGAGCAGCCGTCAAACAGGTGGGGCAGATTACTATGGATATCTGTAATAGCCTTCTAGATGATATTGTAGTTGTATCCGAAGGAAAAGTTTGTACAACCATTCTGGATCTATACAATGAAAATGCCATTGTAGTTGAACCAGCTGGCGCTCTATCGATTTCAGCTCTCGATGCTTATAAAGAGAAAATCAAAGGAAAAAATGTTGTTTGTATCGTTAGCGGCGGTAACAATGATATCGATAGAATGCAAGAAATTAAAGAAAGATCCTTAATTTATGAAGGACTCAAGCATTATTTTATTATCAACTTTCCACAACGCTCAGGAGCTTTACGTGAATTCCTAGATGAAGTTCTAGGTCCTAATGATGATATTACTCGCTTCGAATATACCAAAAAGAATAACAAGGATAACGGACCTTCTTTAGTTGGAATTGAATTAAAAAATAAAGAGGACTATGAACCGCTAATTGAACGCTTGAATCGAAAATGTGTGAATTACATCGAAATTAATAAAGACCCCTATCTTTTTAATTTACTTATTTAAACAGGTGGACCTTTGTGGATATTCCGTACCCTGATACAGCGTTCTAATAGATAGGATCTAACGATCTAACATGAACATAAGGTTCTTTTAGGACGTTATGCTGGATTTTACCCGTCTATTTTTAAAAATAGAGGCCTGTCAGTTCCTCATTTCGATAACCCCCCCTGATTTTCGGGTCTGAAAGCGAAATAAGAGTCTCTGAGGCCTCTATTTTCAATTTTATCTATCCATTTTTCGAGATAGAGGCCTGGCGGGTCCTTATTTCAGAGGCCCTACCATTTTAGTAGCCTAGCATCATTAAACACTTCGAATTTCTTCTAGTTTCTTCTGATCTAATCGCTTAATGACTTCAACCAAAAGCTTTACCGCATTTAGAAAGTCATCCTTATGAAGGATTGCTGCATGAGAATGAATATAGCGAGTGGCAATACTAACGACTAGGGAAGGAACCCCTTTGTGATGAAGATGCATACGACCAGCATCTGTTCCTCCACCTGCAACAGTATCGAATTGGTAAGGAATATTTATCTCCTCAGCTACTCCAACAACAAAGTCTCTAAGCCCTCTATGAGGAACCATAGAGGCATCATACAATAGTAGTTGTGGTCCTCCTCCAAGCTTAGACTGCGCATCTTCCTTCTTTATTCCTGGGGTATCCCCTGCAATACCAACATCAACCGCAAAAGCAATATCTGGGCCAACAGCGTTAACTGAAGTTTGCGCACCTCGTAGCCCCACTTCTTCCTGAACAGTCCCTACACCAAAAATCGTATTCGGATGATTCTCGTCTTTTAATTGCTTGAGAACCTCAATAGCAATGGCACATCCGATCCGATTATCCCATGCTTTAGCCATCAATAAATCTGGATTCTTCATAACTGTAAATGGACAAATTGGAACAACCGTATCACCTGGTCTAATACCGAATTCCTCAGCCTGTTCTTTACTTATTGCTCCTACATCAATAAACATATTCTTCTTATCGACAGGCTTTTTTCTCGCCTCTGGTGAGAGAATATGTGGAGGAGTGGAACCAATAACCCCTTCAATAGGCCCCTTCCGTGTCAACACGGTTACACGTTGAGCTAGCATTACCTGTTCCCACCAACCACCAAGTGGTTGGAATCGCAGAAAGCCCTTGTCTGTGATCATGGTAACCATGAAAGCTACCTCGTCCAAATGCCCTGCCACCATAATCTTTGGTGATTCACTTGTCCCTTTTTTCTTAGCAATGAGACTTCCGAGGTTATCAGTATATACCTCGTCTGCATAAGGTGCTATGTATTTGCGCATGACCTCCCGTACGGGCCCTTCATGCCCAGGTGCGCCTGCTGTTTCTGTCAATTCTTTAAACATCTCCAGCAATTGGTTATCCATTATATCCCTCCTTAAGATCCATTCGTTTCTTATTCCATATTATATCTTACCGATTTATGGAATGCACATTCTGCACCTATTATTTCATTAGCTCGGGCGGATTTAAGTTCCCAGAGAAGAATGCTGGACCTCTCCCTACCCCATAATATACAATGAGCAACGATGCAGCTTCACTGATCTGACCCTGTTTAAGAAATAGATTCAAATCAAAAGGAAGAATCTCAAGAACGGAGTGTTTATGAAGTTCCTTTTCCGTTAACGCAAAATTTACAAACTCCGCACCAAATCGTTCAGGTTTTTCTGCAATGAGGCGCATGTACCGTTGCTGGTCCTGCTTCTCCATATCGAAATTCCACCAAGTTTTACGTGGTTTATTCTTCTGAGTTAGATAATAATCAAGTTTCATTAATCCTTCGACTATCTTTAAATAAGGAATTCTACACTGTTGCAAAAATTCATAGAGACGCAGAAAAAGATCTTCTAGTTGATGGCCAATCCGTTGCCAGCCCTTCCCCTCCCAATAATCACCAAATTCTTGAAAGAAATCAAAAGGCGATTCAAATACGCGTGAAACTAAAAGTTCAACGGCATGATCCATCTTATGTGCATTCCAATATTTCTCCAAGACGTCCTCAACACGTTTAATACGAATGATGTCTGTAAAAGGTAAAATATCATTCCCAAGAATCTCATAAGGGGAATGTTCCATCCATACATAGCCATATTTCTGTGCATTCAGACGGATACCGGTCCCCCTAAGCATTTTTAGAAAACCTAGCTGTAACTCCTCCGGACGCAAGGTAAATACATCATTGAAGGTATTACGAAAAGAGGCATAATCCTCTTCAGGTAACCCCGCGATCAGATCTAGATGCTGATCAATATTTTTAGCAGCTTTAATGATATTTACTGTGTGACTTAGCTTCTCAAAATTTTGCTTACGATTGACTAGTAGGTTTGTTTCATCACGAGTAGATTGAACACCAATTTCAAATCGGAATAATCCAGGCGGAGCATTTGAAACTAAATAATCCATGACTTCAGGACGCATAATATCTGCTGTAATTTCGAATTGAAATACCGTTCCCTTATGATTATGGATCAAAAAATCAAAGACCTCCATGGCATAATCTCTCTTAATATTGAAGGTTCGATCAACAAACTTTACAAGCTTCACTCCATGTTCAATGAGGTATTTAAGTTCCTGTTTCGTTCTCCCCAAATCAAAATAACGAACTCCTACTTCGATGGAAGATAAACAAAAGCTGCATGAGAATGGACATCCTCGAGAGGTTTCAAAATAAACCACTCTATTCCTTAGTTCTTCTAAATCCGGAAACCCTTGATAAGGGGATGGAATATCATCGAGATTGATTTTGGTCCTAGGTGGGTTAATAATGGTCTTTCCTTCTTTACGGTAAACAATGCCAAAAACTAAATGATAGTTTTCCTCTCCATTAATCTCTTGTAATAAGTGATGAAAGGTTTCCTCTCCTTCGCCCATTACAATAAAATCTACAGCTGTGAGGCGTTCCATCCATTCATTGACATCATACGTGACCTCTGGTCCACCTAATACAATTTTTAAGTTTGGATTAATCTTCTTCAGCATATCAATGACTACTATGGTCTCTTCAATATTCCATATGTAACAAGAGAAACCAACTACATCAGGCTTACAAAGAATGATATCCGTAACTATATTCATGGGCGTATCTTTAATCGTGAATTCCAGCATATCTATATCAAAATCCCTACCACAATATGCTTTTAAATATCTGAGTGCGAGTGATGTGTGGATATATTTTGAATTGAGTGTAGCAATCACTGTCTTCATGGGGATACATCCTTTCTAATAACCAATTGCAATCTGTCAACTATTTAAAATTAACAGTTTTCAGGAAAAATATTCCTCTTTAGTATTTGCGACTTTGTATAGATTCAGACGTATGGTAAGGTAGGCCGTTAGAATAATGCAAAGAAAAATCCCATATCTCTTACAGATATAGGATCTCTTTCTTCGACTATGCTTTTAACGCTGCAATAATTTTTTCTGTCATTTGCTCTGTACTTAGTGCTTGATCTCTATTCTCTGCAATATCCGCTGTACGGGCACCTTGATTCAATACGGTCTCTACAGCCTTTTCAATTCGTTCGGCAGCAGCATCAAGTCCTAAAGAATAACGAAGCATAAGAGCAGTAGATAGAATGGTAGCTGCTGGGTTAGCCAATCCTTTTCCTGCGATGTCAGGAGCAGAACCGTGTACAGGCTCATATAGTCCAAGATTACCATCGCTTAAGCTTGCAGATGCTAGCATCCCTATAGAGCCCATCAACATAGAAGCTTCATCACTTAAAATATCACCAAACATATTTTCCGTAACGAGTACATCAAATTGCTTGGGTGCACGAACTAGCTGCATAGCACAAGAGTCAACAAGCTGATGTGTACACTCAACATCTGGATAGTCTTTCGCAATACGTTCAACGACGCTTCTCCATAGTCTAGAGCTTTCAAGCACATTCGCTTTATCAACGGAGACTAATTGTTTTTTACGCTTTCTAGCAATCTCGAAGGCTGTTCTTACAATGCGTTCAATTTCATATTCCTGATATACTAACGTATCAACAGCAACTTCCTGATTGTTTTCTGTGTAGCGTTTCTTCTCACCGAAATATATTCCGCCGGTTAATTCACGTACAACCATCAAATCCACGCCAGATACTACTTCTTCTTTAAGAGAAGAGATCCCAACCATGGAATCATACATTTTAGCTGGGCGCAAATTCGCATAAAGTCCTAAAGCCTTACGAATTCCTAGAAGGCCTGTTTCTGGGCGAAGATGGCCTGGATTATTATCCCACTTAGGTCCACCTACTGCTCCTAAAAGTACTGCGTCAGCTTCTTTGGTAATCTTAATTGTTTCTTCTGGAAGTGGAGTTCCATCTTCATCGATCGCACAACCACCAATACGACCATATTGATAATTAAATTTCACTTGTTCCTGTTCTTCAATGACAGCAAGAACCTTAATGGCCTGCCCAACGACCTCTGGTCCGATTCCGTCTCCTGGTAATACTGCTATATTAAATTGCTTCATCCTAGATATCTCTTCCCCTCTATATCGATGCTCGAAGAGGTCCCTTAGGATCCGGCACCTCTTCAAAACCTCCAATTAGATGTTTCTTACTTCTTAATCCAAGCCATCATTTCTCTTAATTGCTTACCAACTGTTTCAAGTTGATGTTCTTTTTCAATTCGACGACGAGCACTAAATGCAGCACGATTTGATTGGTTTTCTAGAATCCAGTTCTTAGCGAAAGTTCCGTTCTGAATTTCTGTTAGTACCTTTTTCATTTCAGCCTTTGTATTTTCGTTAACAATACGCTTACCAGTATTGTAATCTCCAAATTCAGCAGTGTCGCTGATAGAATATCTCATGCGTTCAAGTCCGCCTTCGTACATTAGATCCACGATCAATTTTAATTCATGTAAGCATTCGAAGTAAGCAATTTCAGGCTTATATCCAGCTTCAACAAGTGTTTCAAAACCTGCTTTAACCAATTCAGAAGTACCGCCGCATAGAACAGCCTGCTCACCGAATAAGTCAGTTTCTGTTTCTTCGCGGAAAGTAGTTTCGATTACACCTGCACGAGTAGCTCCGATTCCGCTAGCATAAGCAAGACCGATTTCACGAGCTTTTCCAGTTGCATCCTGTTCAACAGCGATAAGTGCAGGAACTCCGAATCCCTCAACATATACACGACGAACTAGATGTCCTGGTCCTTTTGGCGCTACCATAACAACGTCAACATCTGCTGGAGGCTGAATTTGAGCAAAATGGATATTGAATCCATGAGAGAAGAAAAGAGCTGCACCTTTCTTCAAGTTTGGTTCAATTTCTTCCTTATAAACACTTGCTTGTTTTTCATCAGGTAAAAGGATTTGAATTAAATCTGCACGAGCTGCTGCATCTGCAACACTATACACTTCAAAGCCATCTTGTTCAGCTTGCTTCCAAGAACCGCCTTGACGCAAACCAATGATAACATTAAATCCACTGTCTCTTAAGTTTTGAGCTTGGGAGTGACCTTGACTTCCATACCCGATTACTGCAATTGTCTTTCCTTCTAATACTGCACGATTTACATCTTTTTCATAGTACATTGTTACCATTGTTAATTCTCCTCCTAGTATGTGTGTTTTAAAAATTTTAAGTGCCTCAAGTCAAGAATAGATCTATACTTTGGCAGCAACAACTCCGCGTGACATTGCCGTAATTCCTGTTCTAGACAGTTCACGAATGCCATAAGGGCGTAGCAGTTCAGTCAAGGCATCAATTTTCTCGGAATCTCCTGTCGCTTGGACAATCATCGATTGCGGTCCAACGTCTACTATAGATGCCCTGAATGGTTCTACAATACCTGAAATTTCAGAACGTGTGCTTGGACCTGCGTCTACCTTAAGAAGAATAATCTCTCTCGCAACCATGGGAGCATGGCTAAGTAATTGAACCTTAATGACATCAATTAGTTTGTGGAGCTGTTTCATCACCTGCTCGGTTGTTTTTTCATCCCCAGTAGTCACGATAATCATACGTGAAAGGCCTTTTTCTTCAGATGCTCCAACCGTAATGCTATCAATATTAAAT
The DNA here is from genome assembly GCA_035254305.1 of Bacillota bacterium. GTDB lineage: Bacteria > Bacillota > Bacilli > Aneurinibacillales > RAOX-1 > DATFAS01. Next base: position 2,174 of record DATFAS010000019.1, on the reverse strand, counting down.
CCTCTTCTACCGAATAGATTCGCTACACGAGCCAATACTCCCGGTTCATCATTAACTAATACTGAAATGGTATGTTTCTCCATTACTCCTCATCTCCCATTACCATCTGATCCAACGTGCTTCCAGCAGAAACCATTGGATATACATTTTCTCCAGAATCAATTACAAATTCCATCACAACAGGCCCAGGATGAGCCATTGCTTCCTGCCATACCTTCTCTGCTTCGTCTTCCGTTTCTGCACGCAATCCCTTGACTCCATAGGCTTCCGCCAATTTTACAAAATCAGGGCTATGAGTAAGGTCGATCTGGCTATAACGGTTATCATAGAAAAGCTCTTGCCACTGACGAACCATACCAAGGCATTTGTTATTCATAATGGCAATTTTCACTGGAATATTATGTCCAGAAACAATCGCCAGCTCCTGTAGATTCATTTGGAAGCCTCCATCCCCATTAATGGAGACAACCAACCTGTCTGGATGGGCAAGCTGCGCACCAATGGCTGCAGGAAATCCAAATCCCATGGTTCCAAGTCCACCTGAAGAAATGAATGAACGCGGTTCTCTAAATTTATAGAATTGGGCGGCCCACATCTGATGTTGTCCAACGTCGGTCGTTATAATGGCTTCCCCATTGGTTGCTTCATAAATCATTTGAATGACATGTTGGGGTTTAAGTTTATCGCCTTTTTTATAGGAGAACGGATATTGTTGATTCCATTCTTGTATCTGAGCAACCCATTCCTGTGTATTGGCTTTTTGCGCTTTTGGTATTGCTTCTTCCAATACTAGTTTAACGTCTCCTACCAAAGGTATATAAGTATTAATGTTTTTCCCAATTTCTGCTGGATCAACATCAATATGAATAATTTTTGCATTTGGAGCAAACTCTTTTGTTCTTCCCATAGTGATGCGATCATCAAAACGATTTCCGATCCCGATTAATAAATCGCAATTCAATATGGCTTGATTCGAAGCAAAATTACCGTGCATTCCAGGCCAACCTACTGCAAGTGGATGTGTTCCTGGGAATGAACCTAGCCCCATTAATGTATAGATCACTGGTATCTGTGTTTTCTCAGCAAATGCCAGCAATTCAGATTCCGCACCTGAAGCAATAACTCCTCCACCTGCCATGATAACGGGTTGCTTTGCTTCAGAGATTGCGCTTAGTAAACGTTCCACCTGCATTTTATTTGGTTTTATGGTTGGGTTATATCCCCGAATCGTTTCTGTTTCCGGATAATAAAATGGAGCTGTTGCATTGTTTACATCCTTTGGTATATCAATGAGCACAGGTCCTGGTCTACCGGTTGTTGCAATATGGAAGGCTTCCTTAACGATCCGCGGAAGTTCTGTTACATCTCTGACAAAAAAGTTATGTTTCGTTATAGGAAGTGTAATTCCCGTGATATCTGCTTCCTGGAAGGCATCCGTTCCAATCAAGGATTGAGAGACATTTCCCGTAATTACTACCAGGGGAATAGAATCCATATGAGCTGTTGCAATTCCGGTGACAAGATTAGTAGCCCCTGGTCCTGATGTTGCAATCACGACCCCAGGCTTTCCTGAGGCTCTTGCATAGCCGTCTGCTGCATGGATGGCTCCTTGCTCATGTCTAGTTAAGATATGCTTTAAATGGCTTCCATACAAGGAATCATAAATGGGAAGAACAGCGCCTCCTGGATACCCGAAGACATACTCAACATTTTCCAACAATAAACATCTTAACAATGCATCCGATCCTGTGATGACTTCACCTTGAGTAATTGGTGGCACCTCTGGTCGACTAGCAACCAAGGCTGTATCTCTATTCATTTGCTCTCCCCCTTACCAATAATCTTAATTTTTTGACAATATTGCATGCAAAGCAAAATAAAAAGAAAGCCTTTTCACCCCTTGCGCTATCCTGCGCATTCATTGGGGCGAAAAGGTTCCGCGTACCACCCAAATTCACTGTTTTCTCACGAAAACAGCCTCAGTAGGTGCTAAGTAGTCAGCACCATAACACTTAACGCGTGTCACACGGCCTATCCTACTAGGTTGCCCAGTTCAGAAGGCGGCTCAGAGGTGAGAAGTTACAAGTTTTACTATCCGGTTTCCAGCCCCCCGGACTCTCTGTTAGTAAATCTCCTATACCTTTTGTCCTCTTCAAAGCCCAGTTACAAAAAAT
>DATFAS010000018.1:0-12028 GCA_035254305.1 Bacillota bacterium | reverse complement strand
ATCTAAGTCGTGTAGGATATCAGCAATCGTTTCTAGACCAATTGATAAACGAATAAGATCTGGTGTCACACCAGCCTTACGTTGGCTTTCCTCATCTAACTGCTGGTGAGTTGTACTCGCTGGATGGATGACTAATGATTTCGCGTCACCAACGTTAGCCAAATGGCTAAATAATTTTAAGCTGTTAATAAATCTCTTTCCTTCCTCATTGCCACCTTTGATCCCAAAGGTAAAGATTGACCCTGCGCCCTTTGGCAGGTATTTTCTCGCTAATTGATAATATGGATTCGTTTCAAGTCCCGGGTAGTTCACCCATGAAACAAATTCATGTTTCTCTAGGAAATCAGCAACCTTCTGTGCATTTTCTACGTGTCGTTCCATACGTAATGGTAAGGTTTCAAGTCCCTGCAAGAAGAGGAAAGAGTTGAATGGAGATATAGCTGCACCAATATCTCTTAGAAGGGTGACCCTTGCCTTAATAATATAAGCTAATGATCCAACCGCATCCGTATAAACCAATCCATGATAACTATCATCTGGCTCCGTTAATCCAGGGAATTTTCCATTCTTCCAATCAAATTTACCGGAATCAACTATAACACCACCAATTGAAGTTCCATGTCCTCCAATGAACTTAGTAGCTGAATGAACTACAATATCCGCTCCATGTTCGATAGGTCGGCATAAATATGGGGAGGCAAAAGTATTATCTACGATGAGTGGAATGCCGTTAGCATGTGCAATATCTGCGATTGCCTGAATATCCGCTACGTTAATCCGTGGATTTCCAATCGTTTCGATAAATACGGCTTTCGTCTTATCATTTATTTGATCCTGAAACCCTGCAGGGTCATCTACATCTACAAAATGGATTTTAATCCCTAGCTTTGGAAGGGTGTGAGCAAATAAGGCAAAAGTTCCTCCATATAAGCTGCTTGAGGCAACTATCTCATCTCCCGCTCCAGCAATATTAAGGATTGAGTATGTAATGGCAGATTGACCAGATGAAGTTGCTAAGGCTGCAACTCCCCCCTCTAATTGAGCCATTCTTTGCTCAAAAACATCCTGTGTTGGATTCATAATTCGGGTATAAATATTACCAAATTCCTTAAGGGCAAAAAGATTCGCAGCGTGGTCCGTATCATTAAAAACGAATGAAGAGGTTTGATAAATAGGAACAGCCATAGAGTTGGTTGCTGTGTCTGGTTTTTGTCCTCCATGGAGTGCAAGAGTTTCGAAGCCTAGTTGACGATCATTTGACATTTTTAAATTCCTCCCCCTTGTACTAGAAAGCTAAGAAATATAGCAATCTTATATATTATGTAAAATTGAGGTTATTATATGTCTCTATCATCCAACCTGTCAACTATGATTTCTTAAAATTAACTATTTTGCAAAATCCATTAATCAATTGAAATAGATTCCTTCATTCGTTCAAAGAGTTTATCGCCAATACCATTGACTTTTTTTAAATCCTCTTTTGTTTGAAAAGGGCCATGGCTTGTCCTATATTGCAGAATAGCTTTGGCCTTTGCTTCTCCTATCCCCGGCAATTGGCTAAGTTCGTCTGCTGCTGCAGTATTAACATGAATCAATTTCCCTTCATTACTTTGGCCTGGGCTCTCTAACGAGGTCATAGGTAGATCTAGCTTCTCACCCTTGCTAGGGATGTATATCATATCACCATCTCGTACTTCCTTTGCTTGATTGATTAATCGGTTATCTGCCTCAGGAAGCAACCCGCCAGCCAATCGAATTAATTCATAAACCCTTGCTCCCTTCTTCAAGGGATAGACATCTGGGTGCACTACAGCACCTTTAATATCCACAGAGATTGATACACTCTTTTCTTCTTCCTTTGTTTTTTCTACTTTAGATGGGGGGGTTAACTCATTAAGATTGGAAGTGATCGTGGGTGTAAAGCTAGAAGGCTTATTCTTAGAATGATCATAAAAATATAGGCTTACTAAAAAGAAAAGACCACATAGGAAAATAAGTGCCAATTTCTTCTCACGTTTGGTCCAGCCAAAATTCAATGATTTCACCATCCTTTACCTTATAGTTTTGAAACCTTATACTTGTAATCATTGGGGTGTTTCATTATAATCGTTTATTATTTGTTACCCTAGTAATGGTTGAGAAGTTCTCATGAATAGAAAACGACTTGATATCCATTAAAGAGTAGCCATACAAATATCTTTCTAAAAAATAGGAGGCATAAATATGAATGTCCATCACGAAATCAGCAAAAAAGTAAACAAAACTGTAGCCATGTTAGAAGGTTATAAAAAATTAGATCAACTAAGAGAAATAGAAATTGATCGTGTGCTCGAGGCAGGAAGAAAAAATGAGGATATTTCACTAGAAGCGGTAAATAAAGTCACATTCGAATTAAATCAATATGCTAAGTTTAATCATCTCCCTCCAAGAAAAATAGTAACAAAAGAAATGATCTCTGAATTCTTAAATCAAAATTAGTATACCGTATGTCCCGTTCCTATTCAATTCAAAGACATAATCCCCCTACTATAACATATGATTTATATAGAGTTTATCAATCTAGGGGGGAATCACATGCGAGTGGGCTTTATAGGTACCGGAAGCATGGGAAGTATCTTAATTGAAGCATTTATAACCGAAGGAGCCCTTCAACCTAATCAAATTACGGCGAGCAATCGCACTAGAAATAAAGTAGAGAAATTAAGTGAAAAATACCCCGGATTAGTCGTTGCGGATTCTAATCGAGATGCCGTAGAACATAGCCGTGTTATTTTTCTTTGTATTAAACCATTGGAATTTAGAAAAGTCATCGAGGAAATTCTTCCATCACTAACAGATGACCATCTGGTCATTTCTATTACAAGCCCTATTCTAATTAGGGACTTAGAAGAACAAACACCATCTAGAGTGATCAAGGTCATTCCAAGCATTACAAACTGCGTAGCAGCTGGTGCGTCCTTGATGGTGTTGGGAAAACGTTGCTCAGAGGATGATCGCCATTTTGTTTTTTCGCTTTTCTCCAAGATCAGTAAGCCTATTGTAATAGATGAGGCTGTCATTAGAGTTTCTTCCGATATTGTTAGCTGTGGCCCGGCCTTCATGAGTTATATTCTTCAACGATTCATCTCTGCTGCTGTAGAAGAAACCGGAATAAGCCCGGAACAAGCAACCTTTCTTACAACAGAAATGATTGTTGGATTGGGCCAACTTATTTCAGAAGGTCCTTTTAATTTACAAACGCTACAGCAAAGGGTTTGTGTTCCAGGTGGAGTTACCGGCGCAGGTTTGGTTGCCTTGGAAGAGAAGCTTGGAGATGTTTTTAATCAAGTATTCCGAAATACTCATGAGAAATTCCAAACAGATTTAGAGGAAATAGAACAAATGTTTAAAAAGTAGAAAAATAAATCATCCAACGATTACCTTTCTTTGAGAGGATTTCGATTGGATGTTTTTTTGCTTATTCCCCTTAAAATAAGGTCATACTAAAGGTAAAAAGGAGTGTTTTTAGTGATAGAGCTTAAGATGAAAAAGGAAGCGTTAATTGGGATGTACTTTGATGATATTAAAGGCGGAAAATCTTCCTTCACCGATGATGGAATCGCTACCATAACAGATCGTGAATTTGCAGATTTCCTTAGAACAAATAATTTAATTACATACCACAATATGCTTAAAACATATGAGGATGGAGAGATTCAAGGGGAATTTACCCAAGGTTAACCTCTTTTCTTTGGAATTCCGCCTTCTTCTCAGTTCCTTCTCTTCTCAATTGAATACTATATAGCAGGTGATTTTCATATGTCCCTGCTATGTCAAGTTTCTCACAATGACCCAAATGCAATTCAACGATTAGGGAAAGCGATCAGAGCAAGAATAAGAGAAAACTCCCCCTTCTATTATCTCGTGTTCCTATGTATCGGAACTGATCGCTGTACTGGGGATGCTCTAGGCCCACTTGTGGGAATGTTTTTAGAAGAGGCCAAATTACAATCTTGTCTAGTATGGGGGACCTTGGAAAGTCCCGTCCACGCCCTTAATTTACAAAAAACAATTGATCAATTACAAACACTTTCTAGTCCACTTGTCATATCCATCGATGCCTGTCTAGGATTAACAAACCACATAGGGGATGTTCAGATTGTAAATGGCCCTTTAAAACCAGGTTTGGGTGTTAAAAAGGTTCTTCCAGCAGTCGGAGATTTCCACATCAAGGGAATTGTCAATGCAAGTGGTTTTTTAGAATCTATGGTGCTTCAGAATACAAGATTAAATATTGTGATGTCCTTGGCTAAAATTATATCAGAGGCAATTATTTATGCTGTTAATGGAAAACCCGGTGTATAATCACACCGGGTATTTATTTGGATTCTGGTTATGTATGGACTCTCATTATCTCCTAATAGCTCTAAAAAATAGCCGTTCACTATTTTCCGCAGGTTGTTGTTCGAGAAAATCTGCTGTAGATTCAATCTCGACAAATCCCGCTTCCATTAGCCATTGCTGAATAGAGGTAGTGGAATATCCTCGTTGCTGGTGAATTTCCTCATATCTTTGGTAGAACTCATCTTCTTTAACAAAAATATCAAGTTCATGCTGAACGGTGTCATTTCCTAGGGAATAACATTGCCAGATATACGCAATGTCTTCTTCACTCAAGGTATATGTTTCATTACCAAATACTTCATTCACTTTATAAGGAGAATGAATATCAAAGAGAAATACCCCTCCCGGGTTTAATGCCTCATATACCCTATGAAACGTTTTTTGGACATCTAGGTCCTCTGTTAAATAACTTATAGAATCACAAAAGCAAACAATCGCATCAACCGATGAGGGTACCTTCAATTCACGCATATCTTGCTGATATAGTTGAATAGATCGGCCTTTCTCCTTTAATTTATCATAGGTTACTGCCAGCATATCCTCCGAAAGGTCAACACCGATCAATTGATATCCATATTCCACAAGAAGAGATGTAATGGTACCCGTTCCGCAAGCAAGATCTATGACGGTTCTCGGCTTAAGCCCTAAGTGAGCCCATTGTTTTTGGGCAAATTCAATCCATTGATCATAGGGGGCGTCACCCATCAATTGGTCATAGACTGCTGCTAAAGCATGATAGCTACTGGAATTGGATGACACCGGCATCTCCCCAAATTCGTTCTAGGTTATAAAACTCTCTCTCATCCTTGTGAAAGACATGAACAACCACATCCCCTAGGTCAAGCAATACCCAGCGGGCATCATCATACCCCTCTACCCCTTTGATTTCCACACCAAACTCTTGCATCTTTTTCTTAAGCTCAGAGGTAATAGCTTGGACTTGAGTGGATGAGTTACCATGGCATATGACAAAATAGTCGGCAATAACCGACAATCCCTTAATATCAAGAATGATCACATTCCCTGCTTTTTTATCTGATGCAATCTCAGCTGTCTTTTGTGCAATTTCAAAAACCGTCACTCACTTCTTCTCCCTTCAATTTCACCTGTTGGACTAAATCATTATAAGCTTCAAGGGTAAGCGGATATATTTTCTTTCCCTGCTTAGCTAGAAATGAAATGGTATTACCGAATGCCTTAATCAGTGCTTGGTCCAGATTTTGTTCGGCAAGTAAACGAACTTCCTCTACACCAGGGAATATACGACCCGGTTCAATATAATCAGAGAGCCAAACAATTTTCTCCAATAAACTCATACCTGTTCTTCCCGAAGTGTGGAAACGAATAGCAGATAATACATCCGGATTATAGATTCCTAATTCCTTCTCTGCTACACAGGCAGCTACAGGAGCATGCCAAAGCTCTTTATCAAAGAGTAATAAATCCTTAGGAATAGAATTGGTTTGTTCAATAATTTCCTGCATTTTCTCTTTATTCCAATACTTGCAGTAATCATGTAGAATTCCCGCAAGCTCGGCATCATCTTCATTTGCTCCGTATTGATTTGCTAACCTTACAGCAGTTGAGGCCACACCTTGGGTATGTGTAAAGCGGTGTTCCGGCATTTGCTCCTGAACCCGTTTAAGAAGTTCTTCGCGATCCATAAAGCTGATTCTCCTCTATGTATTTTCTTACCACTTCTGGGATCATAAATCGAACTGTTTGACCATTAGACACTCTTTGTCGGATAAGGCTTGAAGAGATATCTATTTGCGGCATAGGAACAAGCTGGACAAATCTACGCGCATATTCATTTTGTGGTTCATATCCAGGTCTTGGTACCCCAACAAAATGAATTAGCCTCACAAGCTCTTCTATTTGATGCCAATGTGGCAAATAATCGATCATGTCTCCACCAATAATAAAAAAGAACTGATGCTCAGGATATTGTTTTCTTAGCTCTCGCATGGTATCAATCGTATAAGTTGGCCCATTCCGATCCAACTCAAAAGGGAAATCTTGAAAATGAGGAGTATCAGCAATCGCTAATCGAACCATTTCTAATCGTTTGGAGGAATGAAGAATCTCTCTTCCCTCCTTATGTGGTGGAATATGTGAAGGCATAAACCAGATTTCATCTAGATGCATAGCATCACGAACATATTCAGCTACCATTAAGTGAACGCAATGAATTGGATCAAATGTCCCCCCAAGAAGCCCAATATTCATACTATTACCTTGGTAATTCAATCTTTTTTTGTTCTTCTGATTCTTTATACAAGACCACAGTTCGGCCAATTAATTGAACAAGCTCTGCCCCTGCACCTTCTGCTAAATTCTCAGCCACTTCGTGTTTACCTTCTCCACAGGTATCATGGATGGAAACCTTAATTAACTCCCGTACTTCTAATGCTTCATTAATTTGCTTAATAAGGTTTTCATTGACACCACCTTTTCCTACTTGAAAAATAGGGTTTAAATGGTGCGCTTCTGATCTTAAATAACGTTTTTGCTTACCTGTAAGCATGATGTATAACCACCTTTATTCTAAGAATTTTTCAATTGTTTTAAAACTGTCTCTTTCATTAGGTCAACAGGAGGCTTCATTCCTGTCCACAATTCAAAAGCCAACGAACCCTGATGAATAAACATCCCTAGCCCATTCATCGTTTTTGCCCCAACTTCTTTCCCTTTGATCAATAATTCAGTGTTAAGCGGGTTATAAATCAAGTCACTGATCATTAATCCATCATGAATTAAGTCCAAGGAAATCGGAACATTGTGTATGTTTGGGTACATTCCCACAGATGTTGTATTAATAAGAAGATCTACTTCTAATTTCTTACCTCTATTAAGATCTTCCATAGAAATGGCACTTGCTTTCACCAAATTCTGTACGTGCTCAGCTAATCCTTGTGCCTTCTCTACCGAACGATTGGCAATAACCATTTCCTTTACGCCATGTCGGGCTAACGAAACAGCAACAGCTCGAGCAGCTCCTCCTGCACCCAGGATCACAACCTTCTTCCCACTTAAGGGTGTCTCCCACTCCTGCAATAAAGAACACACATAGCCTTGTCCATCTGTATTGTAACCAATTAATTTTCCATTCTCATTCACAATAGTATTGACGGCCCCTATTTGCAGGGCCTCATCATCAATTTCATCAAGATATTCCATGACCTCTACTTTATGTGGAATCGTAACATTAACCCCACGAAAGCCCAATGCACGGATCCCCTCAACAGCGCTTTTCAAGCTATGACCTGGGATACTGAAGGCGCCATATCTGTAATTGAGTCCAAGTGCTTGAAAGGCTGCATTATGCATCAATGGTGACATGGAATGACCTACAGGATAACCAAATATACCTGTAAGAACAGTTTTACTATCCAACGGCTCCCTCTCCCTTTCCCACTTAAAAATTTCTATATCAATGAATTTCGGATCGTCACAGATACACCCTTTGGTGCATAAACATCTACCCAAGCATTCGCAGGTCCTATTGTAATCCAACCTAGACCGGATATAACAATATCCTTTTTTATCCCTCCATCAATCTTGAAGGAGTGCTTCTTTAATGGGGGTAACAATTGAGCTGCTTCACCTGTAGGGGGTGCTAACATTGCGCCTAAATGATTCTCATATAACTCACTTGCCTTTTCGAGTTTCGTCCGATGAATCGGTACCCTATTTGAGGTGTAAACCACAAAGGATTGACGATCACCTTTCACAAAATCAATTCGCCCTAAACCACCAATAAACAATGTTTGTTGTTCATTAAGCTGAAAAACCTTTGGATTAATCGTTTTCTCAGGTGAGATCAACTTTAAGTCGGCAGGAGTCACCATATGGACAATTTGATCTCGATTAATAATTCCAGGAGTATCAAATAATGACGTCTTTTCATCAATGGGAACCTCAATCATATCCAGTGTAGTCCCCGGAAACCTTGATGTGGTTAATTCAAATTCTGATTCTCCATAGTCCTTAAGAAGTCGATTAATTAGTGTAGATTTCCCAACATTCGTAGACCCAACTACATAGATATCTTGTTGTTTGCGGTAATTACCCATAGCCTCAATTAAACGTTCCATACCCATTCCCTTACTGGCACTAAGTAGGACTACATCTACTGGTTTTAATCCTAATTGTTTCGCTTCATACTTCATCCAGTTCACAAGTCGATTTGGATTAATGGCCTTTGGCAATAAATCAAGCTTGTTGCCCACCAGCAGAACTGGGTTATTTCCGACAAAGCGGTGTAAACCTTTTAACCAGCTACCATTGAAATCGAATATATCCACAACTTTTATAACAAGTGCATTGGTCTTTCCTATTCCGTTCAAAATCCGAATAAAATCATCATCATCCATGGAAACCTGTGCTACCTCGTTATAATGCTTTATGCGAAAGCATCGCTGACAAATTATTTTCTCTTTCTCTAATGCACTCGTAGGCACATAACCGGGGCGGCTTTCAATCTCCGTTTGGATCGCGATACCACAGCCCGCACAATGCCTTGTTTCAATTAATGATTCTCCCATCTTAATCCTCCCATGTAATCATTCCTTTTTTGCGCATCCAGGACAGTGCAATTCTTTCCATTAACCGATTGAATCGGGTCAACAGCCCATCCGTTTGAGCTACGGGAACAACTAGTATCGTATAGAGTCCCAAGCGATTTCCTCCTAAGACATCAGTGAATAATTGGTCACCAATGACTACCATTTCCTTTGGGTGTAAGCCTAATTGTTTAATCGCATCCCGAAAGGGAGTTCGCTTTGGCTTTCTTGCTCCATATATATATGGAAGCCCTAATGGATCAGCAAACCGTGAAACCCTCACCTGTTTATTATTGGAGACAATAATTACCTTCAAACCTTGATTCCTTAATCCGTTCAACCAATCCATAAGCTTTGGGGTTGCATCAGGTCGATCCCATTCAATTAAGGTATTATCTAGATCAGTGATAATTCCTCTAACCCCTCTTTGCTTTAACGCTTCAATATCAATATCGAATATAGAATAGACATGCAAATCTGGAATTAATTTTTTTAGAATCAAGAGTACACCTCGTCAAATGATGATCTAAAAATTTATAGCTTCTATTATTTTTTGGAGTTTTAGGTAGGGTATACATTCATTTCAATCCAATTTCCTGTACAGAAAAGAAAGAAAGCTTGGCAGTGCCCAAGCTTTCTGTCGTCTTCGTTCGCCCTTCTCCATTAAGCATTTAACTTTAAAGCGACATTTCACTTGCAAGAGAGGATAATATAATGTCCGTATATTCACCAAAAAGCTTTGGTGAATAAGATTCATCATAATAATATTCGAAAAGGTTTGGGTTTATATATGGAAATCGAGTTAAAGCTATAAATTTAACTGTTGCAACCTTAGGATCCCGTAATCCTAAACGAGTGAAAAATTCAATCATACGATTGTTGATGTAACGGTTGTGCCCCTTAATAACTTCTCCGAATCGTTCCGTTTCAAGTGTAATCTCTCTCATGACAATTCGTGAAGAATCCAAATTCGTGTACATATACTCAAGAACTTTTTCTGTGAGCATTTTAATAGAAGAATATGTATCATGATTTTCATCCTCTAAAAAAGGATAAATAACCGCAGAAAGCCCCTTATAGAAATCGTCTGCAATCCGTTGTAAGATTCCAATCTTATTCTGAAAGTAATAAGAAATGGAACCAATATTTACTTCTGCCTCACTAGCAATCTGCCGAACTGAAACATAATCGTAACCGTATAGGGCAAAAAGCTTAAGTGATGCTTGTAAAATTTGCTGGTCCGACACCCAAGTCACCTTCCTACTATTTACCTGTCTTCTCCTTTAGACAATCGTATGTGTCAACAGATGCTCGCCCGTTCATTATACTCCATTTTCTTTGAATTGGTATATACTCTTCCCCATTTTAAAGAGTTATAACCCAAGAAAACCATCCAAAATCCCTATACTGTTAGGCATAGGAGTCAAGGATGGTTATTTTATAAGCTATGCTCCACAAGCAGAACAATACCCATATATCTCAAATTTGTGACCCGTTATAGTAAAATCCGTTGGATCTCCTAGCAAGCCATCCAATGGACATGCCCGAAGATGCATAGTTTTTCCACATGTTAGGCAAATCAGATGGTGATGGTGATGAACTTCATTACATAAGAATCGATATTTACGTTCCCCATCCCATTCCGTTTCTTCTAAAATACCTAATTCAGCAAAAAGAGATATATTTCGATAAATCGTATCAAAACTTAGCTGGGGGTATTCAGGCTTCATTAATTCTAGAATATCTTTGGCCGACATATATCGTTTCTCTCCAGCAAAAATACGAAGTATTTCTTCCCTTTTTCCTGTGAATTTATAGCCTTCTCTCTTCAGAAGGTCAAGAGCTTGGTCTAGGTTCATCTGCTACCCACCTTTCCCGTCTACTCTATTATTTTACATAATCTAGTGCCTTCTTTAAAGTCTCTATATTATCCTTCATTACAGAGAAATAGTCCTTATGAGCTGCAAGATCCTCTTCTCTGAGACTTTCAATCGGATTTAAAGTGAGTGATTCTGCACCCAGCTCATTCTTGATCACTTCGGCAACCTTACCCGATACTAATGTTTCGAATAAAATATATTTAATTTTGTGCTGTTTGGCTGTTTCTATGATTTTCTGTAAATCCTTCTGGGTAGGTTCGTCTGATGGATTAATCCCCGCTATTGAAATCTCTTCCAATCCATACGCATGTGTTAGATACCCGAATGCTGCGTGTGAAACAACCATTTCCTTTTGTTTTGCATGCGCAGATAAATCGGAAAGATTAGCATCCAATTCATCAAATTTCTTTGCTAATTCAGCAAAATTATTCTCATAGACTTCCTTATTCGTTGGATCAGCTTGTACTAATGCATCCTTAATTGCTTGTGCCTGTTTTTTCGCACGATTTGGGTCCAACCAAATATGTGGATCGTTTCCTGTCTCTTGTTCTGATGACGAAGCTTTTAATAGATCAACCTGTTTACTAGAATCTACCACTATCAAACTCTTATTATTAAGAGAATGAACAACTTTTTCAACCCATCCTTCAAAACCTACTCCGTTATAGACAAAAATCTGCGCTTGATTTAATTGAATAATATCCTTCGGTGTAGGCTCAAAATCATGAGGTTCGGTGCCCGGCGGAACAATATTCTGAACGATTGCTTTATCTCCTGCTATTTTCTGTGCGAAGTCAGCCAATGGATAAATCGTCGTATAAATTACGATTTTATGATCAGTTGCAGATTTCTCCTCTACAGCTTTAGGAGTCCCACAACCGACTAGCCATAGTAGGCATAATAGTATAGCTCCAAACATTCCTAGCCTTTTTCTCGGCATAATCACACCTCTTAAATAAGAATAATTCCGATATAGATAACCAAATGTATTATATCGAGAGAATTAATTTTTGTAAAGAAAATTTGGTAAACAGCGAAACTCAAAGCATTGAAATTTCTAATCCATTTCATACATAGTCAAGCAATCTATGGATACACGCCACAAAAAAAGAAGAGACTGATCCATAAGGTACAAAAACGCAACCTCGGAAAAGCCTCTTCTTTCCATTATTTATTTTTCTTTTTTTTGATCATTGTCTA